>CALDGT010000077.1 GCA_937942935.1 uncultured Chloroflexota bacterium
CCAAATCAAACAAATGAAGAACACCCCAAACTTGCGCAACAAAATTATTCTCGTCTCTCGACCCATTATAATGCTACAGATACGTGCTTTTTGATTATCCAGAAGGATAAACGCCCCAGATTTGGAGCAGGTGGTACTGTGGGGGGAACTGGTCGCACAGGGCTTTTGGGCGATCAGTCCGAAATTATATTTGTCATTCGTGGCATTGTTGAGCGTGTAGTCGTCCCAAAAGATGGAAACATCATTTTAGGGCGCTCAGACCCGCGTAATCGCAATCGTGTAGACCTCGATTTAACACCCTATGGAGCATTAGATAGAGGAGTCTCTCGTGAGCATGTGCGAATGCACATTGAAGATGGTCGGTTATATGTCACCGATTTGGGCAGTACCAACGGCACATTTTTGTCGAGTACACGCCTAGAACCCAACACCCCCACATTATTACGCAAAGGGGATGAATTGCTTTTGGGGCGATTGCCCATTCAAATTTTATTCCGTTAACGCACCTGTGTGAGTGTTTAAATGCCTGCCTCTTATGAACCATTTTTGAAAGAAGTTCTCATTGATGAACCTACGCTACAAGCGCGTGTCCGCCAATTAGGGGCGCAAATTTCGGCAGATTATGCCAATTTAGGGGAATTATTGCTCATTTGCATCCTCAAAGGCGGGGTGATATTTTTATCCGATTTAACCCGTCATATCAGCGTCCCCCATGAAATAGATTTTATGGCAGTCAAAAGTTACCAAAAGGGAGACCGCAAAAGTAGTCGCAATGTGCGCGTAGAGCGTGACCTAGAAGCACATGTCGAAAATAAACATATCTTGATTGTGGAAGACATCATAGATAGTGGCTTAACCCTCGAATTTGTCCTCAAAATGCTTGAAGCACGCAAACCAGCCAGCATCAAATTATGCACCCTGCTCAACAAAGCCTCTCGCAGAGAAGTCCATATCCCTGTGCAATATGTAGGGTTTGAAATCGAGGACAAATTTGTGTTTGGGTACGGGCTAGACCTCGATGAAAAATTCCGTAATATGCCTTTCATTGGTGTAGCAAAATTCTGATGAATACACCGCGACTCCCCAAGCGCCCATTACTGTGGTCAGATACCATTTTAGACCTGCAAGATACCTTCATCGCATGGGGTGTGCCTTGTTACATCGTTGGAGGTGCTGTGCGCGATGCGTGGTTACACTACCCAATTCATGATCTAGACCTCGCTACGCCCAAAGATGCTATCCAACTCGCCAGACGACTAGCGAATCATCTTCGGGCAGATATTTATGTGATGGACGAAGAACGCGATGTTGCGCGAGTATTCATCAACCGCCCCGATTTTGCGCTCAATATAGATATTGCACGCCTGCGTGGAGATACCCTAGAAGCTGATTTATTAGACCGCGATTTCACGATAAATGCGATGGCAGTGGATATGCTCGGCAACCTTGAACTGCTCATAGACCCGCTTGGGGGTGAAGCAGATTTAGAGATACGAGTCATCCGCCAATGCAATCCCAATTCGATTTTGAATGACCCTGTTCGCGGGATTCGTGCCGTCCGCCAGAGTGTCGGGTTATCCGCCAGAATTGAACCCAATACCCTATCTGCCCTACGCACACATGCCAATAAACTCAGGAATACTTCTCCAGAACGGATTCGGGATGAATTTATCAAATTGCTCGGTGCAGATCGCCCACAGGTGGCGCTACGGATATTAGATGCTGTCGGTTTGTTATGGGAAGTTCTCCCCGCCACCCCGCCATTAGATATGCTCAAACATTCGCCAAATAGCACATCATCGTGGGCGCATATTTTGTTGACCATCGAAAAATTACTTAACATCTATATGACCATCAGCCCACACCGCACCGATTCTACCGCCGCCGTTTTCGATTTGGGGATGATGGTCACAGCATTAGATATTTTCCGCAAAAGATTGCAAATCCATATCGCCAAAACATGGGCAAATGACCGCCCACATAAAGCCTTGTTGATGTTGGCAGGTCTCATTCACCTCATGCCCGCCGAATTGACCGATAGAGTCGCTAGTGGGCTTAGATTGAGCAATGACGAGAAAAAATGCCTCATCAGAATCATGAATAATTACGCCAATGTTTTGAAAATGGGAACAGACCCATTATCACTCCATTATTTTTGGCGTGAAAATGAAGAAGCTGGCATAGATGCGTGTTTGCTGGCGATGGCTTATTATCTCGCCTATGAAAACACCCTAATAAGGCAAGATGATTGGCTAAAACAATTGGAACAGATTCAGACCATTTTAGGCGCTTATTTCACCCAATATGACCAAATTGTCGCCCCTCCCCCTTTGGTCAAAGGGGATGATATTGTAGAACAATTTGGGCTTGCACCGGGCAAGCAGGTCGGCAGATTGCTCACCATTGTGCGTGAGGCACAAGTCTTGGGGCAAATTCACACCCGTGAAGAGGCACTCACACGCATCAAACAAGAATTGAATCCATCTTAATCATCCGATAGGCAGAGTTTATGCAACTCATTACAGGCGGGGTTATCCTGCTCATTTATATTGCTATTGCCATTGGCGAAATCCCCAAATTGCGGATGAATCGCGCTACAATTGCACTTGTAGGTGCTGGCTTGCTGGTACTCATCGGCGCGATTAGCGAAGAAGAAGCGATTCATGCCATAGATTTAGGGACATTATTTTTGCTCGGCGCGATGATGGTGCTAAATGTGAATTTACGCTTGGCGGGGTTTTTTCGGTTTATTGGCAGTCGTGCCTTACGGTTTGCGGATAGCCCACGCATGTTACTGGCGATGGTCATCTTTCCTGCGGGGGTACTCTCTGCGATATTCCTCAACGACCCCATTTGCCTTATGTTGACCCCGATTGTTGTGGATGTCGCCTTGCGTTTGGGGCGGAATCCTGTCCCATACCTGATAGGACTTGGCACAGCCGCTAATGTTGGCTCAGTGGCGACTATCACAGGCAATCCGCAAAATGTGGTGATTGGACAAATGAGTGGCATCCCCTATATCACATTTTTAGCCTACCTCGCGCCTGTGGCATTGGTTGGATTGGTCATTTGTTGGGTGGTGATAGTCCTCATCTACCGAGATGAATTTAGGGGAAAATTGGCGAAAGTCGAATTACCCCCACCGAGTATTTATAACCCGTTGATGATGCGCGTTGTGCCAATTGTCTTTGGATTGATGATTGCCTTCCTCATCGGATTGCCCATCGTCACATCGGCTTGTGTGGCGGCAGGTTTATTGCTCATCTCGCGGTTGCGCCCAGAACGGTTGCTATCGCTTGATTGGGATTTATTGGCGTTTTTCGCGGGGCTGTTTGTCATCACTGGCGCAATCGAGACCACAGGCATCAGCAAAATTTTATTTGAGCAAATCTCTGGATTATTGCAAAGTGGTGTAACTGCGCTCAGTTTGGTGACAGGGGCATTAAGCAATGTCATCTCAAATGTGCCTGCTGTGTTATTGCTCCGCACAGAAATAGATTCATTTGCAAATCCGCAACAAGCATGGCTCACACTCGCTATGTCATCTACACTGGCAGGAAATTTGACCCTATTAGGGTCGGCGGCGACATTAATCGTGGCAGAAGTGGCGCGGACACATGGTACAAAACTGGGTTTCATGGAGTATTTACGGGCGGGGATTCCCATCACCGTCCTCACATTGACGATTGGCATTGTATGGCTAGAAATTGTGACCTAAATCATTGCTAAATTTTTATAGTTTATAGCTTCGTCCGATTAGATTAGTTATACTCTGAAATAGAGGCAAACCAATTTCTAATGAAAGGCGAGGCGAATGTCTAAAAAAATAACGTTTGTATTTCTATTTTTGACCCTCTTTGCAGTATTCATCCCTGCTCATGCCCAAACAGAATCAGAAATTATCGGACGCGCAGAACGGCTTGTGCGTAACATCGTTCCTAATGTCGGAAATGTCACACAGTGGCAATATACGGGCTATGTGATGACCAATGATGGTGCATTAGGGTGTCCACTGGTAACGAGTTATAATTTAGGCTATTCAGTCGTCCCTTGGCGAGTGAGCCTCACATTCACAAATGGTCAGACTTATGTCGTTTATGTGTCATCAGACCCAAATGTGTCGGTGGTATGCGATTCTAAATTATTGACCACTACCCCTACTACAACAACAAATACCACACCATATACCCCTGTTTGCACAGCGAGCGTTGTGGCAAGCCGTCGCGGGGCAATTTATACCGCGCCCAATAGTGGGGTACTCAGTGGTTATTTAGACCTGTTTGGCTCGATGAATGTGATTGGGCGTTCTGCTGATACAGCATGGTATCAGATTACAAATAGTGCCGTGACGGGTTGGGTTTCGTTATATGAAGTGCTGGTCAATGGCGCAGGTTGCACAAGTATCCCCGTCACATCCAATGTCACGACACCCAATAACACCACCCCAACCGATTATGTTGGGTTAGGCACAGGTGGTCCAGTGAGTTGTTTCCTCTCCGCCACCTATGCCAATATTCGCACCCTGCCCAATTTGAATGGCGCAATTGTCGAACAAGTCACCAGTGGGCAAGTTTATGGTGTGACTGGTCGCACACAAGGGTCAGATTGGTACGAAGTATTCACCCGTACT
>CALDGT010000078.1 GCA_937942935.1 uncultured Chloroflexota bacterium
GGTTTGGTCTTCATCCAGTAATATAGGATAGCCATTATCTACAGGTAATAGATATTGAGAGCTACTATCGGTTGTAATCAATAATGGAGCAGACAATAAAAAATTATATCCATTTCCCATAAAGTGATTTGGTGGTGTTTGCAAATAACCTATTATAGCATCGCTAAGTTCATTAAGTGATTCGACAAATGTCGGCACATATACTGACCAGCGAATTCTTTGAGAATTGGTGTAATACGCGATTGGACGATAACTACCATCTATATTCTTCGTGAGGAACAAAATTATTTCAGTATATTCTGGCATTACTCTTGTCCAATTACAGCCACTTCTTAGATATGTTTGGTCACGTATAATTTGGCGTGGTGAATATGCTGATAAAACGATAAATTGATCTCCCTGACCTTTCAAGTATTGATAAACCTCCATCAATCCGTTTTTTCCAGAATCATCTACTGAGTAAATGCTTCCTCGTACAATAAAATCGGCATTATCAATCATTTCGGCTGGCATTGCCCCTATACCACTACACGCCAAAACATCCTGCGTGGATGCAACCCCAAACAGTAACACACTTAATATGCCGATGGTGAATAATCTGATAATCCGAGTCATGATAAATCCCCTTTCTTAATCATGCACCGAATTGTATCCCCATGTGGCGTGATATACCCCTACCGTTGCCCGTTGCATCCCCTACGGGTGATATACGGTTTAAGTGTTTTCAATTTTGGGCTTATATTCTTTTTCAAAGTCTGGAATAGATATTTCTTTGGCTATTTCCCAAGCACACTCAAATGATGAGCGGAAATGACGATACATACTAGCATGATTTTTGGGGGTAAAAATTGTGCTTGGACGTGCAATCACATCATAATTTATTTTGTCTTCTTTGCTTAGGTGAAACGGATAGAATGTAACAGCAATTGCTCCGCTATCTTTTGATGCGTCAAATTGTGTTGTCGAGAATGGGGGTAATGTATTTTCCAGAACGCGCAGTTCTATAGCATCTGTTCGATTTGGTTGTATATGACGGAAAATCATCTTCAAATCTTCAATCATAGTTACCCAAAGATTTCTTAGATGTTTTATATTTTCTTCTGGGTTTAATCGAGCCGACCATGACCCTAAAATCTGCAAATTTGTAGTCGTTGGCGCGGCTAATACCAATCTTAGTTTTGCATCTGAACGACTGAGACGATTAATTAAAGTGGCTTGATTAAAAACAGTAAACCCATGACCAAATGCAGAGAGGTGGCAAATATCATCCGCATATCGGATATAATTAACCAAGTTGGTTTGCCCTGCGTCATAAAAATAAGGATAATGTGCAGGATATCCGATGATTATGGGATTAATTTCACCTGGTGTGACAAGGGATTTATTCTTGATACTCATGATAAGCTGATTCAGTTGTGATTCGTGACTGATTTCTGGAAAGAAAATAGCCTGTAACTGATTAAGACATGGTAATAAGTCTATATTTTCTTTGAGTTTGATAGGAAAAATATTTTTCCCATGATAATACGCATGAACCCACTCTCCTTTGGCTTGATAAGAATCTTTCTTAGAGTGCGTTGAATAAGAATGCTCTGAATGCACAGCAATAAGGTCAGTACATCTCTCTAAGGCTTCATTAATGGTCTTTGCCCAATCTGAACCACCAGGAATATCAGATTGGTCAATCCACACATCAAAACCACCTTCTTCACGCAATTCTTTGGCAAGTTGTTTACAAAATTCACGGTCTTCATGTGCATAACTGATGAATATTTTACGATTTTTAGATGACATAATTTACCCCTATCGTATTGTATGGATACAACAATTTTATCTTGTGTAAATATGATTTGCAAAACTCTTAACATAACTTATTGTATTATGCCATATAAAATAAGCCACAGATGAGCCTTGTGCCATTTTTCACACCTATGAGAGATTTTGCAAGTTTTTGCGAGTATTCTCATGCTATATTTGGCGCATGAATATACAAAAAACATCACGAATTTCTCAATTTTATAAAAAGACACTTCAAGAGCGCCTCGCCATTATCAACAATTGGCTCGGCAAATCGGCAGATGCCCCCTTGCCATTAGACGGCGGATTATCCACCGACCAAGCCGATGCCATGATAGAGAATGTGTTGGGGCGGTATGCTTTGCCATTTGCGGTTGCGACCAATTTCCTCATCAACGGGCGCGATGTGCTTGTGCCGATGGTGATAGAAGAACCGTCTGTCGTGGCGGCGTGTAGCAATGCGGCACGATTATTTCGGGATGGGGGCGGATTCACCACATCCAGCGACCAACCCATCATGATAGGTCAAATTCAGGTGTTGGATATTCCCGACATGGCGCACGCTATCGCACAAATCCAAGCGAATAAGCCCATGCTCCTCGCCGAAGCGGATAGTGTGGGCGGGAGCATTGTCAAACGCGGTGGTGGGGCGCGTGATATTGAAATCCGCATGTTTGAAAATACCCCTATCGGCGCGATGTTAGTGCTTCATCTACTCCTCGATACCCGTGATGCGATGGGCGCGAATGCGATTAACACTGCCGTTGAACATCTCGCACCACATATCGAATCATTGACGGGTGGGCGGGTGAATTTGCGGATTTTGAGCAACCTCACTGATAAGCGTAAAGCACGCGCACAGGGGATTATCCCCAAAGCATCGCTCGCAACCGATTCACTAACGGGTGAACAAGTCGTTAAGGCGATTGTGGAAGCAGGGTATTTTGCCGAAATTGACCCCTATCGTGCCACCACACACAACAAAGGGGTGATGAATGGCATTGACGCGGTGGTGATGGCAACAGGCAACGATTGGCGGGCGGTGGAGGCGGGCGCTCATGCGTATGTGGCGCGTGATGGTCGTTATACCAGCATGACACAATGGCGCATCACCCCAGAAGGTGATTTGCAAGGGACAATTGAATTACCGTTGTCGGTGGGGATTGTCGGCGGGGCAACACGGGTGCATCCAACCGCACAATTGGCACTCGACATTTTAGGCATTAGCACCGCACAAGAATTGGCAGAAATTATGGTTGCGGTTGGATTATCGCAAAATTTTGCGGCGATACGCGCACTTGCAACCGATGGTATTCAGCAAGGTCACATGCGGATGCACGCCAAGCAATTGGCACTTGCGGCAGGTGCATCGGCAGAAAATGCGCCAAAAATCGCCAAACAGATGATAGAAGAGAAAAATATTCGGTTAGAACGTGCAAAACAATTGGTAGAAATGATGAATCATCCGCCAAAAGACCAGGCGTCGTAATTGTATGGCAAATTCAAATGGCACATATAACTAGCAACAGAGGAGCCCTTTGTTGCTGAAACCTACTCGTCAGGGCGGGATCGGAGGTCATGGGCCGCACG
>CALDGT010000079.1 GCA_937942935.1 uncultured Chloroflexota bacterium
TCACTTCGATTTACAGGGTCAGACCCATAACGGGTATCGCATGTTAATCCACCGCGCAACATCCGCAACCCGCGCTGTTGCATATCGCTTTCGCCATTATCCCAGAGGGTCAAAGACCAATACCACGATTCATCAGGGAATGTCATCCGCCCCAATTGTGCATCTGTAGGCAATGTGATTTTTTCGTCCTGCATTTGGCTAAACCAGCCACAAAATGCGAGTGCCTCATACCATGAAATACCCACTACAGGTTGTTCTGGGCGATTTAATTTTTTATCGTACCAAAAACGCGGAAACTCCCATGCCCGATTCGTAGGCATCCAATGGAGAGAACTTTCCCGTTCCAACTCGGTGATAAATATTTCGTCCCAACCAGCTTGATTTGCATCCCAACCCGCATCAGTCCACCACTGCTTATAACTATATCCGCCCGCCTCAATAAATTGTGCATATTGCGAATTAGTAATAGGGATCTTGGAGACACGAAATGATGAGACTGTTAAATGAATTTCAGTTTTAAGATAATCATGAAGATATTTGGACGGTTTAAGTGTGGCTTGTCCTTCTGGGATGGTTAACCATTCAAATGATTCTGGCAAAATCGTCATCTTCATTTTTCCTCGCACTCATTTTAAGTATGCTAAAATTTTTTCGCGGTCATCAGGATGATAAGTGGTGAGCGTGGCAACTGATTTATCAATGCGGGAAGCATAATCGACATCTATAAATAATTGTTGATAAATAGCATCTAAATCCATTTCCAACGTTTCATCACCAAGTAGTGGAATGGTTAGCATAGGAATTTTATTCATCACACCAAAATGACCTACATGTGCGACCCCATTTTCGAGGGTAGGATTTG
Source organism: uncultured Chloroflexota bacterium (assembly GCA_937942935.1). Taxonomy (GTDB): domain Bacteria; phylum Chloroflexota; class Anaerolineae; order Aggregatilineales; family Phototrophicaceae. The sequence continues at coordinate 863 of CALDGT010000079.1, forward strand.
GAATAATCACTGTGGTATGAAATGGTTGTGCATCATTTTCGCGCTTTGAGTAATCTGGATACCTGAATGTAGGGGGTTGTGTATGGATAAAATCAAGTTCTATAAAAACAATGCCCATAGATAATACTACTTTTCGTTTCCCAACATATTGATAATAAGCGTGATTGGGCAATTTATTGGTGGGTGATAAGAGTTCAATCCACGCGACAGGCTCCCCCTCATCTCGGTGAATCACAATCGCAAGTGGGCTTTCATCCTCATCATCAATATCCAAAATATCAGTGACAGCAACAACCGCATTTGTATATTGTGCCTGTGGGGGGTAAGTAATTATTTTTTTAGTGCTAATGTATAAATCAGGGCGATAGCGAATCATACCCTGACCGATAGGGTGAATATGCAAGGTGTCTTCTAATTCAACCTT
>CALDGT010000080.1 GCA_937942935.1 uncultured Chloroflexota bacterium
AAAAAGTCATTATAAAATTCATCATCGGGTGCATATAAGACGGCTTCTGCATAGCCTGTTTGGACAAGTTCTTCATTCACTAAGCTATCCCCCACATATACATAGCGGAGTAGGCGGTCATAGCGGTCTGTATCGCTGGTATCTATCACAAGTGTGACCGTTCTGCCCTCGACTAATTCACGATTTGCTTCAACCGCATCATCATAACAGACCTCATCACGTTCTGGTGTATTGACCCCCACATAACGCACCCGATATTCTGTGCCGTTGATGGTGACATCTATGGTATCGCCATCAATCACGCGCACCACTCGCGCCGATTCACCCTCAACATTACTGCCACCACCCCCATTTTCTATTGGTAATTCATCGCAGGCAGTCATTAAAAAAATAAGGGGGAATATCAACAAACTTATTTTAAGACGCATTGACCTTAATCCTTTAGTGGTCAGAAAGTAAATTTACATTTATTTTACCCCAAAATGTGGCAAATAAGTTAAAAATAGGTTTACGATAAAGGTAGCATTTTCAACCACATAGGAGACATCATATGAAAAAGCTACTTTTTCTGGTTATCATGACAATGGCAATCGGAGTTGGTATTAGTGTTGCCCAAGAAGCACAGACAATTGAATTTACAGATTGCTTTTTTCCCATTCCATCAGATGAAATAGATGGCGAAACGATAGATTGTGGGGTTTTATATGTCCCCCAAGACCGCAATGAACCAGACGGGTTGATGATAGAAATCGCCTTCGCCATTTTGCGGAGTCCAAATCCACTCCCAGACCCCATCATTTATTTTGAGGGCGGACCGGGCGGGAGCGCCATTTCTGGCATTGATAGCTGGGTCGATTTTGAGATGCGCCAAACCCGCGACATCATTTTGGTTGACCAACGCGGGACGGGTTATTCTTATCCCCGTTTATATTGCGAAGAAACAGAATTAATAGATGACTCTGATACACAAGCCTATAATGATGCAATTGTGGCGTGTCGGGAACGATTCGCCTCAGAAGGGGTAGATATTGCCGATTATCATACCATCAACAACGCCAATGATATTGCCGATTTGATGAAGGCATTGGCGTACCCAGAATATAATTTATTTGGTATTTCGTATGGTACACGCTTGGCGCTGAATGTTATGCGTGATTTTCCTGATGGCATTCGTAGTGTCATCATAGATTCAGTTTACCCACCTGTTGTAGATGCGTATGAAGAAGAAGTGATTAGCGCGTATGGCTCATTCCGCCGTATGTTTGATGATTGTGTCGCCGATTCTGCTTGTAATAGTGCATTCCCAGACCTCGAAAATCGGTTTTATACCCGCATAGATGACCTGAATGCGTCGCCTGTTACATTAGCAGATGGCACAGAATTATCTGGTGCCAGTTTATTAGAAATGATGTTTCAATGGTTTTATGATGCCGACATCATCCCCTATTTACCATTGATGGTGGATGAATTGGCAGATGGTGGCTATCGTGTCTTAGAAGCCCTCAATGATGGTATTTTGCCGATTTACGATGAAGAAGATTATGACCTCGACCCTATAACCGCGTTTTCTGAGGAATTGTATTATATCCTCGAAGAAACAGATGATGATACCTACTATAGTTTGTATGATGAATTGTATAACTGGGATATGACAGCAGATGGATTGTTGGATATTTTATATGCCAATCTGAGCGAAGATGATGCCAGTTATTTAGAAGAACTGCTCGCCGATGTGACCGATGACCAAATGGAACTGTTATACACAGTCTTGAACGCCGAAGATGTTAGCGATACACAAGGTGTTTATGATGCCTATGAATGTTATGAAGAAGTCCCATTCAATTCTGTTGCAGACCAACAAGCCCTTATGCAAACAGTCACTATTCCGCCACAATATGATAGTTTGGCAGAATTAGAAGGCTTGGCAGAATCGTGTGCTTTATGGCAAACTGCCACCGCCCCACAAATTGAAGATGAAGCCGTTGTCAGCGATATTCCGACATTGGTTTATGCAGGCAATTATGACCCTGTTACCCCGCCCAGTTGGGGGCAAATTGCCGCCGAAACTTTGAGCAATAGCACCTATGTCGAATTTAAGGGGCTTGGTCATTCGGCGATTGATGGGGGAGATTGCCCACTTTCGATTGCGATGGCATTCATTGATAACCCAACCGAGCCACTCGATTTATCATGTGTGGATTCGATGGATGTGGAATTTATCACCGAAATGCCCGATTTATCTGGATTTGAAGAATAAGTCCATTTTGTGATGACAGGCATAGATTTGTTATCATGATAAGGTCAATGTGGGCGCGAGCAATTGCGCCCTAATATATTTAACTAAAGATTATACGATTGAGGATTTTTAACGTATGAAAAGAACCCTTTTTACAGACGAGCATGTTATGTTCAGAGAGACAGTGCGCCGTTTCATCGAAAAAGAGATTAAGCCGTATCATGAGGAATGGGAAAAAGACGGTATTGTCCCGCGTGAGGTGTGGTTAAAGGCAGGTGCGGCGGGATTGTTGTGCATGGATGTCCCAGAAGAATATGGCGGGGGTGGGGTGGATGATTTTCGGTATAATGTCATCCTCGCAGAAGAACTCACACGCGCCAATTGCACAGGTCCCGGATTTAGTTTACAGACTGATGTCGCTGTCCCGTATATTTTGCATTTTGGGAATGACGAACAAAAAGCGCAGTGGTTGCCTAAATTATGTCGTGGGGAGCATATTATTGCCATCGCCATGACAGAACCATCGGGCGGGACAGATTTGGCGGGCATGAAAACTCGTGCTATCCGCGAAGGTGATTATTATGTCATGAATGGCTCAAAAACATTCATCACCAACGGAATTCATGCCGATTTGGTGATTGTCGCTTGCAAAACCAATCCAGAAGAAGCCCATACAGGTATGAGCCTCATCGTTGTTGAGCGTGGGATGGACGGTTTTGTGCGAGGTCGTAATTTGGATAAAATGGGGTGGAAGGCACAAGATACCGCCGAATTATTTTTTGAAAATGTGCGCGTGCCTGTGACCAATCGGCTGGGCGATGAAGGCATGGGATTCTTTTATTTGGTTAACCAGTTGCCACAAGAACGCCTCATTATTGCATTAGGGGCGATTGCAGGGGCAGAAGCCGCGCTTGAATGGACAGTAGATTATTGTCAATCACGCCAAGCCTTTGGCAGACCCATCGGCACATTTCAAAATTCGCGTTTCAAATTAGCAGAGATGAAAACCGAAATTCAAATAGGGCGTGTGTTCATTGACCAGTGCATCGAATTGCATAACAAAGGCGAATTAACAGCCGACACTGCGGCGATGGCGAAATGGTGGACAACCGACCTTCAACAACGGGTGCTAGACCAATGCTTGCAATTGCACGGTGGTTATGGGTATATGATGGAATACCCAATCGCCAAAGCCTATATAGACTCGCGTTGGGCGCCAATCGGCGGTGGCACAAACGAAATTATGAAAGAACTCATCGGCAAGGCGATGGGCTTTTAGGCATTATGGCGTGGGTATAATCAAAGCCTCTAATGTCCCTTTTGCATCAAGTGCTTCTGGGATAGGAGAGGCTTCTAATGCCAAATAGTGATTGAGGTTATCTAATGCCTTATCAAATTTGCGGTCATCGCCATAAACCCGCGCACGGAGCAAATAGACCTCTGCTAAATTGGGATTGAGCTCAATTGCTATATCGGTGTCATCCAAAGCATTGTTGCGTCGTCCCAGATTGTAATAGGTGAGGGCGCGTTCATAATGGAGTAGGGCAATATTTGGGTTTTCTTCAATAACCCGAGTATAAAAATTGAGCGCCAGCCGATAATTTTCGCTCTCAAATGCCCGCCTTGCCGAAGCTAAGGTGACA
>CALDGT010000081.1 GCA_937942935.1 uncultured Chloroflexota bacterium
TCCTGAAATTCATCTAGCCGTTCTTGCACATCATCCGATGGCACGAGTGCGCCTGCACTCACGGTTATGAGCGCCAAAATTGTCCCCGCGAGCAAAAATTGTCCGCGTAAATGGCGGGGTGGACGCATCCCCTTGCTATACCACACCCATTCTTGGTTATCCAAATACGAGCGTGCGATTAATATTAGCGAGACGAAAATGAACCCGACCAGATAAACGGTCAAATCTGCATCGCCACTATAAAATATCAAATTTGCGCCCAAAATGATGCCAACTGGCAAAATCACACGCCATACATGGTCAACACGGAAGGTATGCCATGCGGCGTTGTATCCCAAAAACCAGAGTAATATCGCCACTAGCAGAGTGAAAACAAGGTCATCCTGATTAATTCCGCCCGTTTGGACGGCGACACCCCACTCGACCAAGCGCGTGAATACCTGAATCAGTCCCGCGCCCAAATCGCTACCTGTGAGTGAGATGGCGCTAATTAGCAGGGCGATACACACGCCATACGTGGCGCTCACGATGAGACCGAGCAATTCACCGAATTGACTGCGCGAGAATATTAACCCGAATGCGGTGCTGACAAAGGTCATTGGGATGATGACCGACATATTGAGGGGCCAACTGGCGCTAAAGAACGATAGCGGGATGAGGAGTGTTAAAGCTGTGACCAACATCCAACCCACAAAATCACTCGGCATGAAAAAGGTGCGTAGCCGTTTGAATTGGCGTTGGATGAAGGATGCTTTTTGTGCAGAATTTGAAGTCATGAGTTATTTTATCTGGTATCCATCACAATATTACCCTCATTCTAATGATGCGAGGCGCGTTTGGCAACCAACGGATAGCCACCTATTGCAATGTGATTAACCTTTTTGCACAGCCTAATACCATGTGTTATATTCCCATTGGTTATAAAAACTGTGAGGTTAGCATTATGTCGGATGTATTTATATCGTATTCACGGGAAGATAAAGCCTTCGTTAGCCAATTGCGCGAGGCATTTTTGCAAAAATCCAAAGAGGTGTGGATAGATTGGGAATCTATCCCTGCTTCACAATCATGGTGGGACGAAATTAAACGCGGAATCGCCACCGCCAATAATTTTGTGGTGGTCATGTCGCCTAATTCCATGTCATCACCGATTTGTCATCTGGAAATTGAATATGCACGGTCATTGGGTAAAAGGATTATTCCCGTACTTCACATCAAACCCAACCGCGAGGCATGTTTAATCGGTATCACCAAGCGACTCGCCAACCCTGATAGTAGCCAAGACATCACACGCGAATTGTGGGGCAATCGGCAATCGCACACGATTTATGATGACAATCAAAAGGCACTCGCGCCCATCAATTATTTTTTCTTTGAACCAGTTGATAATTTTAACGACAAATTTGAGAACCTACTCGATATCATCCAAACTGATTTCTCGCACAAAGAAATTCATACTCGACTCGGATTACGGGCAGGGCAATGGGCATCGCGTGACCGTGATGTGAGTTTTTTGCTGATTGGTGAAGAACTGAGAGACGCGGAAAATTGGATGAATGAGGCGCTTGCAGATGTGAAAAATCCGCCCGTGACCGATTTACAAGCGGAATATATCCGCGCTAGCCGTCAAACAGAAGATAAAAATACCCAACATCTGCATGATATGGAAGCAGAACGGCAAAAATTGGCGGATGATGTGCAATCTGAACGGGCAAAATTGACTGATACAGAACGTGTTCGCACACAATTGTTAACCAATATTCGGCGCATTATCATGATAAGCTCTATAGCAATTGTTATACTGATAATTATCGCATTGGGTGCATTTGGTCTGCGACAGAGCGCCTTATATGACTTAGATATAGTTAACACACAAGTTGTTTACGCTCAAGCAACCGCCACACAAGCCGCAATTATCCAATATATTACGAATTATTTTGCTAGTAATATGCTTCAAAACCCTGAAAACCTTGATTTACAAATTGAACAAATGAGCCAACTACTAATACGCTATCCGAGTCAAGAACATGCTTATATAGCTCGCGCACTCATTTATATAAATGCGGGGCGTTACATAGAAGCCATATTAGATTTTGATGAGGCATTACGATTGAATCCTAATAGTTCGCTTATTTACTATAATCGAGGGGTCGCTTATGGTTATTTAGGGGAATATGAGCAAGCAATACAAGAGTATGATAAGGCTCTACAACTTGACCCCAATGATATATATGCTTACACTAACCGAGGAATTGCTTATGGTAATTTAGGAGATTATAAATATGCAATATTAAACTTTAATGAGGCGCTATCGCTTAACTCGAAATTAAGTGAAGCGTATTACAGCCGTGGTGTTGCTTATTTTAATTTAGAAAAGTATGAGGATGCAATAGCAGATTTTGATGAGGTACTACGACTGAATCCTAATGATGCTATTGCTTATAGCAACCGTGGAGCCGCTTATCTCAATCTAGAAAAGTATGAGGATGCAATAGCAGATTTTAATGAGGTATTATACCTAAACCCTGATGATATTAATATCTACTTTACGCGAGGTAATGCTTATGCTGATTTAGGTAAATATGAGGATGCAATAGCTGATTTTGATGAGATGCTACGACTAAATCCTAATGATGAAAGAGCCTATACTAATCGTGGTAATGCTTATGTTAGTTTAGGTAAATATGAGGAATCATTAATAGATTTTAATGAAGCGTTACGACTGAATCCTAATGATGCTCGATTCTATATCAATCGAGGGGGTGTTTATCAATCTTTAGGGAATAATAATCTTGCAATAGCAGATTTTGATGAGGCATTACGATTAAATCCAGAATTCGCTGAGGCATATTACGGTCGTGGGAATGCTTACTATAATTTAAGAGAATATCAGCAGGCAATAGCAGATTTCGATCAGGCATTACGACTAAATCCAGAATTTGCAGAAGCATATTATAATCGTGCTATTGCTTATTTTGATTTAGTCCAACTTGTTGGTGATACATCCAACGAAGGCACTTTAAATTCCTACAAGCAAAATGCGGTTTTAGACTGGCGTATGGCAGAATCTCTAGGTTCTGAATTGCCACAAGAACTTCAGTATGTAATTACCCATATTGAAGAGTCAATCAATACCCTCACTCTCACACCTAAACCATAAAAAATTAGGCGGATGCGTGGATTTTCTCCATACATCCGCCCAGCAATATCCCCTAAATTACACCCCAACCTCATACAAATATTGAATCGCGGTCTGAATGCCACGATGGAACATGCTGATGGTGAAGTTTTCGTTGGGTCCGTGTGCGCCATCGGTATTCAAAGCATAGCCCATCAAGACGACAGGTGTCCCCAATTCACGGCGGAAATCGGCAACGATGGGGATGCTCCCGCCTTCACGCATGAAAACTGGTTTTGCGCCCCACGCTTTTTCATAAGCACGGATGGCGGCTTTCATATACGGATTATCCAATTCAACCAAACCCGGATTCCCATTTCCGGGGAGCATTTTTACTTCTACAGTTACGGACGGCGGGGCAATTTTGGCGACATAATCCCGAATATGTTCAAAAATTTTCACAGGATTTTGATGCGCGACCAACCGACAGGTGATTTTTGCCATTGCTTTCATTGGCAACACCGTTTTAATGCCTTCACCTGTGAATCCGCCTAAAATGCCATTCAATTCCAGTGTAGGGCGTGCGCCGATGCGTTCCCGAATGGTGAATTCTTTTTCGCCCCATACTTGCTTCACACCTGTGATATTTTTCCAATAATCATCAGATGGATTGGTCTTTTTGAGTTCTGCGCGTTCTTCATCGCCTAATTTGACCACATCATCATAAAATCCGGGGACGGTAATCGTACCATTTTCATCGTGTAATTTTGCGACAATTTCGGTGAGGGCTTGAATTGGGTTATGTACCGCACCACCATAACTACCACTGTGTAAATCTTTATTCGGTCCGACCACATGAATTTCAAACCCGACCAATCCGCGCAGGGCATAAATGATGCTTGGTTGGTCTTCTGTATCCATGCCCGTATCCGAAATGATGCACACATCGGCTTTGAGCATCTCGCGGTGGTCTTGGATGAATTTGACCAAATTTGGCGAGCCGATTTCTTCTTCACCCTCAATGAGTAATTTGACATTCACGGGTAATTTGCCTTCTGTCTTGAGGACAGATTCAACCGCCTTGATATGAATGAACATTTGCCCTTTATCATCTGTTGCCCCACGCGCAAAAATTTTGCCATCGCGTTCTGTCGGTTCAAACGGGTCATTAAGCCAGCCATCTTCTTTGACAGCAGGTTGGACATCATAATGCCCGTAAATGAGGACTGTTTTGGCAGATGCGCCCGCACCGAGCCATTCGCCATAGACGACAGGATGCGATGGTTTTTGTGGTGTGTATTCGCCTGTAGGCATGATGGCGACATTTTGCAAGCCAGCGCGTTTCATATTATCGGCAATCCAATTTGCCGCCTCTTGTACTGCCCCGCGATGTTCGGGTTCTGTGCTGACACTGGGCATACGGAGTAAATCGAGCAATTGTTGTGTAAAAGATTGTGCATTATCATGAGCATATTCAAAAGGTGTTGGCATTTTTTAGATTCTCCTGCGTGATTTTGCGTTTCTAATAAAACATCTATGAACATAGTTTATATGGATGTGCCAACCTGTGCTATAGTTGGTCTTATAACATGGCTATAAATACAGATAATTCTGTATATGGATGAATGAGGAGTTTTTCGTGTTATTTTTTCTGAATGGTGTTCCGAATGAATTAGTTCTCCCGATTATGATGGGCGTTTTTTTGGGTGCGCTCATTGGTATGACAGTTCATGAATTTGCACATAATTATGTGGGGCATCTCATGGGAGACCCCAACCCTAAACGACTTGGCAAACTGACCTTAAATCCTGCCGTACATATCAACCCACCCGGATTTTTGATGTTTTTGCTCATCGGATTTGGTATTTTGGGGAGCGCCCCAATTGCCGCGCACCGCATGAAGAATCCGCGTTGGGGATATTTAGCGGCTGTGGCGGCGGGTCCATTTTCTAATTTATTGGTGGCGATTGTGTTTGGCATCGTATTTCGGGTGGTTTTTAATTCACAAGGCTTGACTAATTTCACATGGATGGTCTTGTATATTGTCAATTTCAACTTGTTGCTATTCATCTTCAATTTGTTGCCCGTGTTCCCGATTGATGGTTGGCATATCACCCTCGCATTATTACCCTCTGAACAAGCCTACTGGTGGAAATCGAAAGCCATGATAACCCAATATATTTTCATTGGCTTATTTGTGGCGAGTTTTGTTTTGCCCCCTAGTTTAGATGTTTTGGGTATGATTATTGGGCAACCCGTTTCGGTGCTTGGACGCGCAATTATGGGATTTTGAGCATGTCGGCTAGGCAACGGTTACAACAAGGGGTGAGGGCATTAATCGCCTTCACCCGTCCCATAGACAATGAACTCGCACAGAAATATCTCAATGAAGCGCAAATGGCGCTTTTTAAGCAGATGAAACGCAGTGAACAATTGCACAGCCTGAATGTATTGCGTCATTTGGGGGATGTATCGCATGATTTGGCGGTGGCGGCATTGTTGCACGATTGTGGCAAAATTTGTTACCCGTTGGCGATATGGCAAAAATCCATCGCGGTGATGATTCGTAAAATTACCCCGAATCGGTATATGACATGGAGCAAAAAGTCACCCAAACATCTGTGGTATAAAGCCTTTGTGGTGGCGGAAAATCACCCGCAATGGGGCGCAGTTTCACCAATGCCTGCCGCTCGTATGGCCACGCTGGACCTGAAGGTGATGTTCAACTTCAACATCGCACAGATCAATCCT
>CALDGT010000082.1 GCA_937942935.1 uncultured Chloroflexota bacterium
GGGCTTCTAAATCTGCACCTGTGACTTGAAAGTCGTTTTCGACAGAGGTTTGTACCATGATAGGCACACCGCCGACCATTTCTACAGCCGCCGCATTTGCCACGAAACAGGGTTCTACGACCAAAATTTCATCACCCGGATTGGTAATCGCTTTAAGTGCCAACCATAAGGCTTCGCTCACACCAACTGTCACCAAAATTTGGTCTTCTGGTTCATAATACACATTGTATAGGCGGGCAATATAATCGCTGATGGCATGGCGCAATTCAATATCGCCAGAGTTATTGGTATATCCTGTCCGACCAGCTCGTAAAGAGGCGATTCCAGCTTCCATAATATGGTCTGGTGTGGTGAAAGCAGGTTCACCAATGCCTAATGTCACCACATCTTCCATCGTGGCGGCAATATCAAAATAACGGCGGATGCCAGAAGGACGCAATTTTTCGACACTTGTTGAGATGAATTTTCGCATATTACACCGTTTATCCTACGGGTAGAGGCGGGGGACTTGTATAGAATATACACAATCTCTCGTCAAATCGAATAAATACATCTCTATTTTGAACTGATTCTCATCAAATTTCCATACCACAAGGTTATGCAAAAATTGAACAATTTATCCGACACAATGTACGAACACTTTTGTGGTAAAATAAGGCACATTAAACACAATGGGAGTGATTATGAGCGATTTATTCAATACCATCTTTACCATCTGTGGTGTTAGTGTCACTTGTTGTTGTACTTTGTTTTTGGGCTTAATATTTGTCCTTATTTCCAGAGGACGAATTATGGTTTTGCCTGTGATTTTGTCGTTTGCGGGATCATTTTTGGTCAATAGCATCAGTAATGTGACCGGTATTTTTAGAGGTCGTGGTCGCATTGAAGATGATGATTTCGATTCTGGTCGTACCAACTTGCGCTCACGGGCAGATAGTATCAAACGCAAATATGACCCCTTTGCCGATGATGCCCAACCAGAAGATGATGCCGATGATGTTTTTAACGCACAATCGGTAAAACCGCGTTCTTCTGCCGATAGATTTTCGTCTCAACCGGGCAAGCCTCCCACACGATTCACGACATCCCAAACAGGCAAGCCCCCCACATCTGATAAATTCTCATCGCAATCTGCCAATCGCCCACCCACGAGTGGCACGACATCTTCATCTCCTTTGCCACCCCCGCGTGCGAATCTTACACGTAAACCGACTACCGATACACGGCGCAGACCCAATTCGATAGATGATGATTTTGATTCTTTGCAAACACCTAGCTTGCGTGACCGCAGAGCGACTAATCGCAGACGCAACAGTAATGATTATGACGATGAAGTGATGGGCGGTATTTTTGGCGATGATGATGGTGATGATTTAATCTGATGAGGCGGTTATGACAGATACGATTTTAGTTGTAGATGACGAACAACGCATTATTGATTTAGCGCAGATGTATTTGGAACAAGAAGGTTATACTGTCGAAAGTTCGACCGATGGTGCAGATGCCTATCAACGTATTTTGTCGAGTACGCCAAGCCTCATTGTCCTCGATTTGATGTTGCCTCACATGGATGGCTTAGAAATTTGTCGGCGGGTGAGGGCGCAATCGGATGTGCCGATTATCATGCTCACAGCGCGTAGCGATGATATAGATAAAATTGT
>CALDGT010000083.1 GCA_937942935.1 uncultured Chloroflexota bacterium
ATTTGGGGTGGTATTAAAATTGAATTCATAGCCCAAATCAATCACTGGCAAACTCTCAAAAACAAACACAGGCGTATTTGATACGAGGTCATATAATCCGATTATGCCATCTCCTAATAGCGTGATAGCATAATTTCCATCCTCACTGACATGACGGGAGAATATCAAGTCATCTTGAATCGGTAAAATTTCTGGAATGGGGAAACCATCTAAGCGATATTTGAATGCGCTGATATAACTACTATCATCATTGACAAATTCGCCGACTGTGCCACTTTCTTGTGCAGGATAAACCCCTCCATCTTGATTATTGATAAGGGCATCGGCTTCGGAATTGTAGGTATACATCGGCATAGTTTGATTCGCTTCACTTCGACTGACGATAACCACATTTCCATTTGGTGAGCCAAATGAAATTTCGCCATTATCAGACAGTTGCAACAAAAAGAGTGTGTCGCGCCGTTCTAAACGAGTGTAGTCATTATAAGTTGTTGGTATGCCATTTTCATCATGATTTTCGCCCGATTCTCCTGCTGTTACACTGTCATACGACCCATCCGATTTTCCAAATAGAGCGCTTCCATCAGGCGCGGTGAGCCATAACGCATAATCTCCCGCTTCATTTCCAAACCCAACCCATTGATAAGCGATACCATCTGGGTCTGGATAAGTTAATCTTTGCAAAGAGGCAATTAAATCAGATTTTTGAGGTAGGTTAGGGTCGGTATAATCAAAAACTGTCTCATAATCCCATAGATGTGCCTCTGATTGTTGATTTATAGAGATAATGAACGATTTATCTCCGCGCATCTGAAATGCAAAGCTGACACCAGATAGGTATATATCAAGCGGCAACCGGTTATGCAGTGTCCATGTTGTGGTATCGAAAATATAAATTCCATTCAAATCTTCGCCAATATAACCGGGTATCATGCGAGCATGTGTTGTGGCAATAAACCGATTATCTGGCGAAAATAGAACATCCCCAACCGCAAAATCATCTGGTAATGTGGCTATGACATCCCATGATGATGTATCATAAATTTTTGTTCCCAGTTCTATTGGAAGTAAGTACAAGCTACTATCATTTGAGAATCCGCCAGCATCTTCTTGAACGGTTTGCTCTAAAATACGAATATTGTTATTGATTAAATCATAAATCAATACTCCGCCATGCAAGTTTGCCGCTAACCACTGATGATTTGGTGATAAGGCGAAATCAGTGACATGTACTCCAAACACATCCTGAAAATTTTCGAGTGTGCCAAGTAATTGCAAATTTTGAATATTGTCTTTGGTGATTGTCTGGAGTGAGGGAATTTTGATAGTCTGGAGACCTTGTGCATTTGCTGGTGCAAAAATGAGCATTAATAAGGTGCTATAGATAACTGATAAAATCAATTTTTTGTACATGAAAGACCCCTTTCATTCATAGGCTTCTCATCTATTTTATGCCTAATTCACCAAATAGTGA
>CALDGT010000084.1 GCA_937942935.1 uncultured Chloroflexota bacterium
CCTGCCGATTAAATGACCCAGCGTAATTTTGAATCACACTGCTCAAATAGCCATACTCACCCAAATCGTATGTCACAAGCCCCAAACGAGCATCATCAAAGCGGGCTAAAAAATGGGGATTTTCGATGGTGCTATCGCCTAATTTAGAAAATGCGAATGGATTGCGTCCTAAATCTTGCCCGATGGCATAAATAGCACGGATGGTGGTTTTTGTATCTTCATCAATGACGATAATTTGCTCAATTGGCACACCATTTAGGGTGAAGGGATATGGCATGGTAGGGGTTGGTAATACGCCTAAATCAGGGAATGGGGTGGTCTCTGAGGGCGGGGATTGTGAGAGCAAACTACCCACAGGAAGTGAAAAAATGATAACTACCAAAGTGAGCAATATCCCCAAAAAACTGGTATAAACCAGATAACGCATCAAATAATTTCCCAATCTTCTATTTCTAAACCACTCACACGACTAAATTCACGGGTATTGTGGGTAACTAAAATGACATTATTTGCCAATGCAATTGAGGCGATGAGCAAATCATAAGGACCTATTGGTGTGCCTACTTTACTTAAATCAGCCCGAATTTTTTGACGCATGGATGTGCGCCTTATCATCAAATGGCAATGATATAAATCGTGCAAAAAACCGTTCTTGTTGAGCCAGTGTTTTCTCAAGAGCCTTACTCTGTAAAGCCCCAAAGCGGAGTTCAAACTTAACAACACTACAGAGAACCATATTTGTTTGCAATGTTGCATCAATTTTATCTAACACAGATTGAGAGCGTCCTGTTAGGTAGCGAATACAAGTATTGGTATCGAGCCAATATGTCACTCTAATGACTCCCGTTCTTCATAATTACCTTGTTCCCATCTCCTTAAATCTGTGTCTTTGAGTGAGCCATACATCTCATGAACAAACTTATGCCAGTCTGCTTCAATAACAATCTGTTGTTCATCTAAAATCTGTAATACTTGTTCAACCAGCCAATGTTTATCCGATACAGACAATTGTTGCACTTGCTGAAATAATTCATCAAAATTCATCTTGTACCTCTCTTTTCCTACTTATTATATCAAAAATGAGAGATGTTATCCTACAAGCCTGCCCTATCCGCTTATCATACCAAAGTGATAAAATGCACAATTATCGTCTATATGCAGATGGAGATAAAAAAACACTATGTCAGAAAATCATCAACGTCTTGTTATTCCTGGTCCCGTAGAAGTTCGCAAAGAAATTCTCGATGCCCAAACCGAATGGATGATAGGACATCGCTCCACCGCCTTCGCAGAATTATTTGCCCGTTTACAAGGCAAATTGCGCCAAGCCTTCTTCACACAATCTCGCGTATTTGTGCAAGGCTCATCTGGCACAGGTTTATGGGAAGGTGCATCACGCAATTGTATCCGTGACGATAAAAAAGCACTTCACCTTGTCGGTGGTGCATTTAGTGAACGTTGGGCAGAAATTAGCAAAGCCAATGGCAAGCAAGTGGATGTGATAGAAGTGGAATGGGGTATGGCACACACCCCAGAAATGGTCGCAGAGGCACTCAAAAAATCGGCATATGATGCGGTTTGTGTGGTGCATAACGAAACCAGCACAGGCGTGACCAATCCAATTAAAGCGATTGCCGATGTAGTGCGTGGTTATGATGATACCTTGCTCTTAGTGGATACCGTCTCTGGATTTTTGGGGACAGAACTCCGCGTGGATGATTGGGGCATTGATATGGCGCTCACCAGTTCACAAAAAGCATTTGCCCTGCCCCCCGGTATTGCATTCGCCGCAGTGAGTGACCGTGTGTTGGCGCGTGCCAAGCAAATTCAATATCGTGGCTATTATTTTGATTTCATCGAAATTGAAGAAAGTTTAGTCAAAAACAACACCCCCTCTACCCCCCCTGTAGCATTGATGTATGCCGCCGATGTGCAACTCGATGCGATTTTGGCAGAAGGTATCGAAAATCGTTGGGCGCGTCATGTCGCCATGCGTGATATGACTCATCAATGGGCGTTTGCTAATGGATTCGGTGTATTTGCCCAAAAAGGGTATGAATCTGCCACTGTTACAACCGTAGATAACCGCCAAAAGGGTATCAATGTAGATGATATGGCGAAATTCATGAAGAAAAAATTCTTTGAGATGGATAAAGGCTACGGCAAAATCAAAGGTAAAACCTTCCGTATTGCTCACATGGGGGATATGCAACCCGCCATGCTCGAAGAAGTGCTAAGTGGTTTGACAGAATTTTTACAAGCGTAATCCGATGTAATATTTCACAAAATAACGGTATAATAAATAAAAGGCGCAACATATTTTGCGCCTTTATATCGTCAAAGTGATAAAGGATTAAATTCATGAAAACCAGTCGCTTCATCCTGTTATTCATCGGTCTTGTTGTCCCTTTTGTGGTAGCACATTCATCTGCCGATGTCCTTCGTGTTACTGTAGATGATAATCGCTTACAATTCACCAGTATTCAAACGATTGAAGAATTTTTGATTGCCAACATCACCCCCACGATGACAGATGGTGTAGATGATATAGACCCGCGTCGTACAACCCTCTCGCCGAATGGAGATATGCTTATATTTCATCGGCGTGACCGTGAACGCAGTGTGGGTATGGTTTGTGAATATAGCTTTTCATCTAATTCGACAAATTGTGTGGAAGAGGTCGAAGAATTGCCCGATTTCATCGGTGGGTGGTGGTCGCCAGATAGTCGGTATGTGGTTTTGGATAGTGATATAGCTTCGCTCCAATACATGCGTGAAGCCGATTTGACCATTTATGACACCCAAGAAGATGTCATCATCTATCGGACAGATGACGGCGTGAGTGTTCGTGAAGCTATTCTGGCTGATGAGGTTCGTAATCGGGTTTGGGTAGATACCGCGCCGATTTTTGCACCCAATGGCGATTTATATTTCTTCCGCAATGCCATTGACGCTAGTGTGGATGAATGGCGTGCTGATTTGATGCGAATTCCTGCCAACGAAATCAGTGGCACAAGCGCCCCAGAAGTGATTTGGAGACACCCCACCATCGGAGCATACCCAGTTTTTCGTACCAGTGATTGGTTTTTAGATGGTGCAATGAGCATTAGCCCAGATGGAAAATATTTGGCAATTGCAAGTATTAGCCTTGGCAGACCAGAGGATACAACCAATGGTATTTGGTTATTTGACCTTGAACAACAAGCCGTCAAAATACAAATTCCCATATCACGCTTGGCAGAAGTAACATCTGGTGTACCTGTGTGGATAACACAAAACATGGTTTCTACTCAATTTGGGGGTATTATCCCCAATAGTCTAGGATGGGCGAGTGATAGTAACATTTTGGTGATTAAAGCATCTAATTTTCTTTATTACACCGAATTCTTCATCCCCCCTTTGAGATATGATGTGACCGCAGATACATTAGAGTCGTTGTATGATTTCACCGCGATACCAGAAGATGGTTATAAACCAGATATCACCTTATTTGATGAGGTTAGCATTTCTGCCGATATTAGTATAAGCATGAATGTGATGTCACCCTCTGGACAGACCATGTTTTATATTGGTCGTGATGCCATCACCGATACATTTGTATTATCAGCCATATCGGTGGTCGAATCGGAATTCACAACCCCGCGCCGTATTGCGACATTAACTGATTATGAGCCACGTAGCCGTATTGTCACAAGTATTGGCTATACTGCCCCTACCCTACGTATTTTGACAGGAACAACCCTCATTACACTAAGCGACCAATAATTACGGAGTTTTTTGAATGAAAAAGGTTTATCTACTTGATTTATGTCTCATCGTGTTTTTACCATTTTGGGTAGGGTATTATGATAAACCCGCCAATATGGTGGCACAAGAAATTATATTGGATGATAGCAAATTACAATTGGTGAGCATCGAAAATATTGATGGTTCACGCGATGTAGCAGGTTTACTAGAAGCCAATATCACACCCACATTTGTAGATGGTGTAGATGATATAGATCCACACCGTGCAACTCTCTCACCAGACGGTGAGACTATCGTCTTTTATCGGCATGACCGTGAGCGAGGGGTTAGCATGGTTTGTGAGTATCGTTTTTCATCTAATTCATCCACTTGTGTAGAGGGCGACAAAGAGTTACTTGAATTCAATGGGGGATGGTGGTCATCAGATAGTCGCTATGTGGTTTTGGATATGGATATAAACATACTCCAACTTGGACAGGAAGCAGATTTGACCATTTATGACACTCAAACAGATACTATTATCAACCGCACAGATGATGGCGTGAGCGCCAGTGAACGTGTTTTTGAGGATGATGTTCGTAATCGTGTTTGGATGGACACCGCGCCGATTTTTGCGCCCAATGGCGATTTGTACTTTTTCCGCAATGCCATCGACACCAGTGTGGGTGAATGGCGTGCCGATTTGATGCGAATCGCCGCAAATGAAATCACTAACACAACCAAGCCTGAAGTGTTGTGGAGACACCCTGCGGAAGGTGCATTCATTGTATATCGCGCAAGAGATTGGTATTTAGACGGCACAATGAGCATTAGTCCAGACGGGAAATATCTGGCGATTGCCAGTTTCGACACCAGTACCACCGATAACACAAACAATACCATTTGGTTATTTGACCTCGCACAACAGTCAATGAAAACCCAAATTCCAGTCTCTCGCTTAGGTGAGGCAATCATGGGCATACCAACATGGTTAACGGAGCAGATAACTACAACTCAATTGATAGGGATTATATTCTCTGGTTTGGCGTGGACAGATGATAATCACTTGATGATTAAAGCCTCTAATTTTGTATATGATACTCAATTTTTCATCCCAATATTCAAATATGACGTGAATACCGATACACTAGAATCGGTTTATGATTTTAGTTTTGTATCAGAAGATGGTTATAAACCAGATATCACCTTATTTGATGAGGTTAGCATTTCTGCCGATATTAGTATAAGCATGAATGTGATGTCACCCTCTGGACAGACCATGTTTTATATTGGTCGTGATGCCATCACCGATACATTTGTATTATCAGCCATATCGGTGGTCGAATCGGAATTCACAACCCCGCGCCGTATTGCGACATTAACTGATTATGAGCCACGTAGCCGTATTGTCACGAGTGTTGGCTATACTGCCCCTACCCTACGTATTTTGACAGGAACAACCCTAATTACCCTAACCGAACAATAACAAGGAGATTCTAAAAGTATGACTTATCATATCCTCGCATTGGATAATGTGGATAAAAAAGCAATCGAATTGCTCGAAAAAACCGAAGGATTCAAAGTCACCGCAGGCAATTTGCCCCGCGAAGAAGTGATTAAATTATTGCCAGAAGCGGATGCAATGGTTATCCGTAGCACAACCCAAGCCGATGCCGAATTGCTTTCACATGCTACCAAACTCAAAGCAATTGCGCGTGCAGGTGTGGGCGTGGATAATGTGGATTTAGACGAAGCTACCAAGCGCGGAATTGTTGTGATGAACACACCCGATGGCAATACCATCGCCACCGCCGAATTTGCACTAGGTCTGATGTTGGCGCTCGCCCGTCATATCCCCGCAGGGCATAGCTCCCTCAGCGCCAATAAATGGGACAGAAAATCTTTTGTCGGGGTGGAATTACGTGGGAAAACACTCGGCATTGTCGGGTTTGGGCGGATTGGTCGTGCAGTCGCAAAACGCGCCCTCGCCTTCGAGATGACCGTCCTCGCATACGACCCATTCATCCCCGCCGATGTGGTGCGTGATTTGGGTGTTGAGCCTGTAGATTTAGATGATTTGTATGCTCAATCTGATTTTATCACCTTGCATAGTGTCATCACCGATTCTAGCAAAGAAATGATTAACAAAGCCAGCATCGCCAAAATGAAAAAAGGGGTGCGGATTATCAATGCGGCGCGTGGCGCACTCATCAACGATGCGGAGTTGGCAGAAGCCCTCAAAAGTGGGCAAGTTGGTGGTGTAGCGGCAGATGTGTTCACGGTTGAACCCCCACCCGCCGACCATCCATTGCTGAATCTACCCAATGTGTTACATACACCCCACCTCGCCGCCAGCACAACCGACGCGCAAATTAATGTCGGGATTGATGCGGCGCAAGAAATTGTGGATGCGCTCATCAAAGGCGAATTCAAAAATGTGTGTAATCCGATGGTATTAGCCAAGTAACCTATTGTGTGTTTTTTTGTGGCGGACATACGAGGCACATGCCTCTAGTCCGCCATTACATGCCAAGAACGCGATTGTGTACTGGAGGACTAGCGAAGCGTATGTCGTCCACCCAACACCAACACTTATTAAGATATAAACAAATGATGCTCCGTTGCGGAATAGATACCATCGAAATTAGTCGTATTCAAGAAGGCATCCAAAAATTTGGCGAGCGATTTTTGCGCCGATTTTTCACGGATGGGGAACGTGCCGATTGTGCCGATATGCCATCGCGCCTTGCCGCCCGTTTTGCCTGTAAAGAGGCGGTTGCAAAGGCACTCGGTACAGGCATTGGCGATGTGCGATGGGTGGATATTGAAATTCGCAACAGCGAGAATGGTCGTCCAATACTGAATTTGTATGGGGAGGCGATTCGCCTATCGCATGAACTGGGTATCACACAATGGGATGTGAGCCTCACCCATACAAAAGAACTCGCCACCGCGATGGCAGTGGCGCTATAGATTAATCCCCTATTCCCCACAGGCGGATTGTGCCGTCATTTTGGTTGATAATCAGTTGTGTGCCAGCCTGATTAAAAATAACGATTACATACTCATCAAAGTCGTAGCGAATTACATTGTCATCAAAAGGATCATCAATCGCTTCTAAAAAATCACCTGTTTTCCCGTCCCATAAGCACAATTTACCAATATCCTCAACCAAGCAACTGGTTATCAAAATACTACCATCAAAATTAAACTGTATTGGATTCTCCCAATTCGTCTCAAATTGATTCGATAAATGTGTATATGTGCCAGTTTCTAAATCCCATAAGAGTGATAAACCATCTCTCTCATGTGTGAAAAGGATTTTTCCATTCCCGCTTATGCGTGCTTGTGAAATCCACTCCTGATGAATGGTATCCAATATTCTAGTAACTTTGCCCGTTTCTTTATCCAGAAAATGAATTTGTGTCCCTTTGAGGATAAGAATTTGGTCATCTAAAATAAGTCTCTCGTATCTATTATTCTCATCAATCACATAAATATCGGAATCATGCACCTGCACTTGATTTTCAATATCCCACTTGGTTATCGTTTCATCAACCGAAACGGTAAATATAAACCGACTATCCGATGTAAACCAAAGCCCCCTTAAAACACCTGTATCAGGGACATGAATTTCGTAATATTTTTCGCCCGTTTCCATATCGTATATAGAAACCTGCTCACCAAAGGCAATAGCAAAATAACGGTTATCAGGGCTAAGCGTTGGATATTGCCTAGTCCCTACCTCAAAAAATGCCTCATAATGTTCCATATTGACTAAATCCGATATTGTTTGGCAATAAGTTCCTTCGCCATATTCCCCCTCACCAGAATATGTATGGCATTCTCTATTTTGTATCGTATGCACCAAACGATTTTCTTGAATATCCCAAATATAAACCATGCCTTCCGTGAGCGTGGCAATCAAAAATTTTTCATCATCGCTGAAAAAAAGATATTGGATTCCGTCAACATATCCCTTTGCCAAAAATCTTCGTACTAATTCTTTTGTTTGGGCATCCCATAAAAAAATGCTATCACCTGCCTCTGAAGCTATATAGGTGTCTTTTGGGCTAAATTGTGAACCATCATATACAACAGCGAATGGGTCATTAAAATTGCCAATCTCTATGGTTTCACCTGTATCCAAATTGACGGTTTTATAACGATTATCTTCATAATAGAGAATTTGGTCATTTTGGGGGTGAAAAAATTCTATGTCTTCTGTTCGAAATACTTCTTCCCATGTGCCAACACGCCGAATTATTTCTTGTGGGGTGGAATATAAAATAACATATTCTCCCGTT
>CALDGT010000085.1 GCA_937942935.1 uncultured Chloroflexota bacterium
CAAGGGACGCTCAAGCCAGCAGGGCTTGGTGGCAACGGAATGTCAAGTAGTGCCGTCCTCATCCAATTCAGCGACTTGGGCGGTAGCCAACTCTTGGCACGTTATGCAGGCACAGAACGCTTGCCACTCATCCCCCTACCAACAGAAGTCGCACAAATTAGTACCCCCACACCGCAACCCACCGCAACTTTAGATGGGGTATACATCAAAGTGACAGGCGCACGACAAAATGTGCGTAGCGGACCGGGAACAAATTATGACGTCATCGGGCAATTACAAAACGGTGAGCAATTCCGTGTGATTGGCGCAAATAACGATTTCACATGGGCGGTCATTGAATATCGTGGCGGATTAGGTTGGCTCTCGACAGATATTGCCGAAATAGTTGGCAATCGTAATACAGTCGCCATTGTCGCCGCCCCACCAACACCAACACCGGGTGCCACATCTACTCCCGCCCCATTGCCATTCCCAGATGCAGTGATTATGGCGGCATCACCAAGCACCATCACATGGAACACCCCAACGGTTGTAAATGTGACGGTCAAGAATATTGGAGGTGTGAATGCAGGACCATTTGCGGTTGCCAGTTCATTTGAACCTGGCACGGTGTTTGCCTCTTACAATTTCTCTGGATTAGGTGCAGGGCTAGAGCAAACTGTCCCACTCACCCCATCATTATTGCTCACAGGACCGACAGGCATTTATAGCGCCCTCATCATCGCCGACTTAAATAACGAATTGAGCGAAAGCAGTGGCGAGAGCAATAACAATGTGTTCAATTTCACCTATAAACTCGATAGAGCCACGCTACTTATCAACAATGCCACACTCACCACAGGCGCAAGCCTCGATTTAGAAGTGAATGCTGTCCCCAGTTTTGATATTACCTATTCGGGCGGTGGCTTAAATACCACAGGGTCATGCAGTGGCACAGCCTTCTGCATCGGTGTTTTAGGTGCAGTGAATTGGGATACATCACACTATGATTATATTGCCTCTGGAAATGGGGTAAATACCAATTCAATCGCTAATTCTGCCTTAGTCGTAGGCACAACACTCGGTGTATTAACTGCCGAAGGCAGGCGCGGGGTTATCCGCATTGATGCCATAAATCCGGGTGTTTCGATTTCGTTCACCTATCGCGTGTACGGTCCGTGAGGGTTGATATTTGTAACTATTTCAACAAAAAATGGCGGATATTTTTACCCGCCATTTTTATTTTCACGGCACAGGAGTGCTACCCGGTATAAATCGTTCCCCGCGAGGGATGACAATATCTACCCAAACCGCATTATCAGTTGTGATGGTGATATTTTCTCGAAATAGCACTTTTCCATATAGTGTACTGACAAAAATCTCGTAATCGCCTGTGCGAAGTTCTCCGCGTGTAAAATTTTCGCCCCATGCTTCGGCACTATTCACTCTGTCACCGGCATAAGTATAGGCATAATATTCGATGGTGCTATCTGTCCCAGAACGGCGCAACCGCACAGGAATATTTTGCATGAGATTGCCATTCGGGTCAGTCACACGCCCTATCACCATACCGGTACTCTGT
>CALDGT010000086.1 GCA_937942935.1 uncultured Chloroflexota bacterium
GACATCAGCACCATTTCGAGCGCCTCTAATGCGTATGCCCGCCGTTCTTTGATGGGCAACAAAATATGTTTTTCAATTTCAAAAATCAATTCTGGCGGATGAACAATAAACGATAACAGGCGCAAAATACGTGTTTTGGTCTGATGTAACTCGTCATGCGCCCCGCCTTCCAAATGCCCTAGCGCGATTTCGGCTTGGGTGATGATATGTTGATGAGCAGTATCTGCATCTAATCCATCCCATTCAAGCAAATCATCTGATGTCACCACAGGGACGGCGGTGCTATCAGTGACGGTGAGACGTTCTATCGTCAGTGTTTGGACAATCATCCGCACATAGGGTTTGCGAATTTTCCACACCACGCCCAACCACAATAAACAAATGACCATCATCAACAAGACTAAACCCACTGCCCCAAGCCCGATTGTATTGGTCAAAAACAATAAAATAATCCCCATCGAAAAACCTGCGAGCGCCTCTATATGACTTTCGGCGCGGGTTTGAACAGGCACGCGCTCATAAGTAGGCAATGGTTGATATAAAATGAGGATAGCCGCCTGATTCAAAGTGAAACGTAAGCCTCTGTCCATCCATTTCATGAGGATGACAGCACCCGCCACCAAGACAGCATTGCCAAGCCCTGCCCCAATCAATACCAATCCCCCACCAACAAGGAGCAAGCTAGGAAAGATAAGCAAGCCAATCATCACACCATAACGCCTGAGTAACCGCCCTGTAAAAAATGTTCGGCTGGCGAGTTGCAACATACCCGCCACTGAGAAAAATATCCCCAAAAAGCTGGTGAGCGCATCTTCATCTGGATATAATTGTGATGCTTGGTCATAAAATGCCACATCCACGATATATAATGTCGAAACGGTTAACCCCACCAAGGCAAAAATATACAACACATATTGCTTGCGTTGATGGCTGGGAATTTCGGGATAATCTTCTGAGGTGATTTCGGTGTGGGGATGAGCAACATTCACATCATAACGATAGGTAATCACTCGCATCATCACCCACGATAGCGCCGTCCCACTCATGGCGATAAATAACAGATTGGCAGTGCCAATATATGGGACAACAATAGGGATAATAAATCCACTGAGGATAATCGCCACCACTTCACCCGCGCCCATCAACCCGTATAGGCGCTTGGCTTGGCGTAAGTCGAATAATTTCCCAGCTAATCCCCAAAATTCAAGGCTATTCATCACCCAAATAAGTTCAAAACTAGCGAGGAGCAATAAGGCGGGGAATGGGTCATTGATGAGGCGATATGCCAAATGCAACACACCAATGAGCGAAAAAGAGAATATCAGGTTATAGGTCAACAATCGGCGCAAGGGCAAGCGTTGGCTAAAATGATGATAAATTGTGCCGATGACAAAAATCATGCTGGTCGAGACCAAATACATCTGTGGCACATCGCTCGGTTGATAGCGCGTCAAAAATAATGCGCTCACCGCCGACCCCATAAAGCCAATTGTGATGCCATTGCAAAAAGAATGCACAAGAAGAAGCGCCAACATGCGCCCTTCTCCATGTTGAATTTGAAGAACTCGTTTGATTGTGGATTTCATAAATAAATTATTGAGGGACACTTTGCAACAATAAAATGGCTAATGTGGCTAATCCGATGAGTGCGCCGAGTGCTAATCCTAAAAAGGTGATGGTCTTACGGTTTTTCACAATATTCGCATCAAATGGCTCTGGCTCACCATCTGGCTCGGCGAGTGAACGCACCCCGCTAATTTGCCCCGATGCCAATTTTATCAGTTGGTCAATAAGGCGCATCATATCACGGTCAAATTCTTCGCCATCACGTACAATCGCAGGATTTTTGAGCGCCAATATTTTGAGTGCGGGACCCAATTGCGCTTCTGTTGGGGCTTTTGCACCATCTACCAAAACAGGGATTATCGGTAAACCTTTTCGGGTAAAAGCAAATCCCAATTCTTGCAAAACCACATCTTGCGGATTACTCATCAGATTATTGCCTTGCTTATCGGTGAACCAATTGCGCCCAATGATGACCAATACCACATCACACCGATTGATTGCCCACTGAACCTCACCCATCGGATTCGGTGGGATTGGCTTAAGGACATCACGGGTATAATGGACATCTTTGGTGATGCTATTCGCGCCAAATTCACGGGCGAGGACATCATAAATTTTCCGTGCCAAAATAGGGTTATCTTCTTTACGATAGGAGAGGTAAATATTGAGCATAATGATTGCCTTCTTTAGCTGTTTTTATGCGTGGGCGATATTGCTATCGCCCTTATGATTGTAACGCATAAACTTAATTCGGCAATGTGAGGAAACGCAATGGCAACCAACCGAATGTTTCTGATGTATTCACCGCAAACCACACCTCATCACTGTCGTAATACCACAATAATGAGCGTCCGTTATGCCGTCCCAGTCGGAGCGAGACAAGCGTCCCCGCATCTAATAAACCCACCGCGCTTTGCCAATTCCCCGCCTCTGAATACAGGGCGGTATCTTGTGCAACAACCACTCGCATCCCGGTTTGCCATCCTAATGGGGTGGTATTGCGACGAATGGCATTTTCGATTAACGGGGCGCGGGCGGTCATGGTGGCAGAATTAAGCCATTCGATAGTCGCCTCTGGGGTGACATCTGGCGGTAAATCGGTTGGTGTTGGTGTGGCAGTTGGTGCTAATGTCTTGGTCGCTTCTGGCTCATATACCACAGGCGGAATCATGCGCGTTTCGCCATCAAATGAGGCAGTGGGGGTCGTATCAGATTGTTGAGTAGGCGTCTCTGTGACCGATTGTGCAATCACCGATGGGACATCATTCGGTTGTCCCAAAAGCATGACAAGGGTCAAAATGACCGCCAAGGTGAGGACAAATGCCATCCCCAAAAATGTTAATTGTTGCACATCTACACGGCGCGGATTGAGTGCCGCTTCGTTGGTCATGAGAGCAGGCACAGGTGCGCTAATGACTTCGCTAGGGGCATAGGTCGGATGATTGAGATATGCTATTAACTTTTCTACACTTTGGCGCATCTCTGGGGTGCTGAATTGTGGGCGCGAAATCGGTGTGGCTGGTTTATTGCCCGCAATGGTCAATTTCTTACCCCGAATCCGACTCAATTGGTCTATCAGGCGTGCCATATCGCGTTGAAAATCGGGGTCATGGCGCACAATCACCGCGTTACGATATGCCAATGGGCGTAATTTGAGGGGCAAATCCTCGACAGTAGGCATCACCGCGCCATCCACCAAGACAGGAATAACCAACACATCATCACGACTCAGCGCGGCTTCAATTTCCATCCGCACAAAATCGTCTGGCATATCAATTCTGCGCCTGCCCTGTGCGTCCCGATTATTGAGCCATTCCTTGCCAATGATGGCGAGGACAGCATCACATTTATCGAGGGCGTTCCGCAAAACCATGCGAAAATCCATGCCGGGGGGGATGTCATCTACATCCTTAAAGACATTCTTCTCCCCAAAGGCAAAGACCAGCCAATCGTGAACGCGACCTGTAATAATATGGCTATCTACACGCCGATAGGAAATAAAAATGCGTGGCATGACAACATCCTCCTACCCGCGGCGAAGTGTTTGTTGTTGCACTTCGCTCATTGCATCAATGGTATCTTGGAGGTTTAACACTTCACTTTGAATTTCATCACGTAAGCGTTGCGACTTGCCACTATCTACCTCTTTTGTCCCCAAATTCGCCATTTGTGCATATACGGTGGCAAGGGTGGCGAGGGTGGTTTCGAGTTGAATTTCGGCGCGTTTCATGCCATTGGCAACCGATTCTAAATTGATAAGTTGTTGTTCTAATTGACTCACCAACCGTTCCAAATCACGGCGCACAGTGGGGTCTTGTTCGCGTTCCATGCGAATCCGTGTGTTATCGAGTTGGTCACCTACCCGTTTACGGTCACGTTCTGCAAGGTCATTGCTTTGGAAGGCATCTATTTTGAGCGCGAGGTCATACATACCGCTAATTTGGTTATCAATCGCATCTATGGTTTGCAATAAATCCACACGGAGCGCCCCTTTTGCTTGCTTGGCAAGTTCACGCATGTTATGACGATATTCCATCGCACTTTGCAAGTGTTGACGCGAGACAGTGCTTTTAATTTGTGCAAGGTTATATTGACGTTCAAATTCTTTGGCTATCGCTTCTTGTGCCACTTGTGGGTCTGCCAAATTTGAGGCGATAAATAACCCTGCGGTGATTCCCCCACCAATCAACCAAAACCACCATTGCCAAAATTCGACAGGGGCAGGTTGTAAAACCACCAGCAATAATGTCACAATGGCAGTGAGGGCGACTTGCCAACTCAATACAGCCCGTTGTAAAACTGCTCCAAATGCACGTTGACGAACAAGTTCTTTTTCTGACATAACACATAAATCCTTTTATAATGATTTCTACTCTTTATTTTACCCTATTTTAGGGTTAGAAAAATAATATCTTCATAACAATCGTGTTATGCGAGATAGTATGATTGTCCTATATGACAGGTGAAATTAACATACAGCACTTTTCATATTCTACAAATAGAGTATAATTGATAGTATAAAGTAAAGGTGATACACAATGCTAAAATATATCCTACTCGGTGGTCTTAGCCACATGCCCCTTACGGGGTATCAGATGAAGCAATACATGGAAACTACCACAACACATTTTTGGTATGCACAAACCAGCCAAATTTATCGGACACTCGACCAACTCGAAAAAGAGAATTTGGTCACATCTGAGATTCAAGAACAGCACGACAAGCCAGACCGCCGTTTATATCATATCACCGACGCGGGGCGTGCCGATTTATACGCATGGTTAGAAGCACCTCTCACCGAAATTGAACCAACCAAAGACACATTATTGCTCAAATTATTTTTTTCTGCCCAACTGGATAAAGAGACAGTCCTCACCCAATTGCGCCTACAACGGGCATTACACAAAAAGCAATTAAATTTGCTCGCCAATGAGACAAAAGCCATCATCAAAAATCAGGCAGAAGCCAATCCACACCTCAAACGTGATGCAATCATGTGGGAAATCACACGGCGCAACGGCGAAATGATAGAAGAAGCCTATATCCAATGGCTAGATGAAGCCATTCAACGAGTCGAAACCGAATTTTAAGTATATTAAGGAGCAATTGTCGTGACCATCGAAACCCTATTTAGCAACCCACCGACCAAGCAATATAAAGGCGTGATTACCTCATCACAATACTTAACCATGCGCGATGGGGTGACTATTGCCATAGATGTATTGTTGCCAAAAGGCTTGCCAAGCGAGGCAAAAATCCCCACTATCATGATGATGGCGCGATATTGGCGTAGCATGGAACTGAGAATGCCATCCCCACCCAACAAAGCGCCGATTGGTCCAAGAGAAAATGTGCCAGATTGGTTGCTTGAGCGTGGCTTTGCACTGGTCATTGGTGATATTCGGGGTGCAGGGGCTTCGCATGGGGTGAATCGTCATCCATTCGCACCCGAAGAAATTGATGACTTTGGCGAGATTGCGACATGGATAAAAAATCAGTCGTGGAGCAATGGTAATATTGGTGCGTTTGGCATCTCTTATGAAGGTTCAACCGCGTTATATTTAGCCTCTACAGGTGTAAATGGGGTCAAAGCCGTTGTGCCACAAGAAATTGAATTTGATGTTTATACCGATGTAGCATTCCCCGGTGGTGTGCCAAATGATAGTTTTATTCGGGTGTGGAGTGCCAGCAATCAACGACTGGATAATCATAAAACATCCGATTTATTCCCCCCATTGGCGCGGTTGATGGTGAAAAGTGTGCGTCCCGTAGATAGTGATAAAAAATCACGCGAGATGCTCAAAAAAGCACTGGCAGACCATCAACAAAATACCGATGTCTATCGTGCGATGTCGCAAGTGACTTATAAAGATGACTTATTCGGGAATACAGGCGCTACCCTACCCGATTTTAGTATTTTCCGTGTGAAAAAGGCAATTGAAGCGGGCGGGAGCGCCATCTTTTCGTGGGGGAGTTGGGTGGATGGCGCGAGCGCAGAATCGGCACTCCGCAATTTTAATACATTCAGCAATCCACAAATTGCCGTCATTGGCGCATGGAAGCACGAAATGAGTGCCGATGGCAACCCGTTCAATCTGCCAAAAGGAAAACCGAATCCCGCGCTTCATCAGCAATGGGAGGCATTAGGACAATTTTTTGCCCAAACACTGATAGATAACCATCCGCCACAAGGCAAAATCTTGTATTATTACACGATGGGCGCAGATACATGGTCAAAAGCCGATACCTTCCCGCTACCCAATACCACCATGCAGGCATGGTATTTTCATTCAGGAAATAGGTTATCCACCCAAAAGCCAACCGAAAAAGAGGCTTCAGACCGCTATACGGTGAATTTTGAGACGACATCGGGCAAAACCAATCGCTGGATGACCCAATTTGCGCGACCAGTGGTGTATGAAAATCGGGCAACTGAAGATAAAAAATGCCTCACCTACACCTCTGCGCCCGTAGACCACGATACCCAAATCACAGGCTATCCAGTCGTGACATTGCATGTCGCTTCATCCGAAGCCGATGGCGCGTTTTTTGTGTATTTAGAAGATGTGGATGAAACAGGCGAAAAAAAGATTGAGGTTGCAATATCACCCAA
>CALDGT010000087.1 GCA_937942935.1 uncultured Chloroflexota bacterium
CCCAGATGATACTCACCCTCGCACGACTCATTAATAATTTGGATTTGGAACTCGAAACGCCTAATCTAAAAATTAAGAGCGCCCCGCTTCCAAATCCAACTACAAATTTTTATGTGCGGGTAAAATCCAATCACACCCCCGCCTAAACTATCCCCGATAAATTTTGTCTTGCAAAATATTGGCGTTGGGAGTGGCGCGTAATATCGCCTCTCCCAACAATGCCACCGCCCGATGCACGCCTTTTGTGGCGCGGGGTGTGCCAATAGAACTCACTTTGACCGTCACTTCATCTGTATTTTCACGCACAACAACCATCACCCCAATATGTTGCTCAAGGCTTGGCTCATGCACAAATACTTCAAAGAGCGTGGCTTTGGGATTGATATACCGATTCAAAAAATGAATATGCAACTCATCCGTATCTAAATCGTGTGGCACAATTTGGTCAGATAATTCGGTATAAATGCGCCCTGTCTTGATGACCATGTGTGGCATGTGCAATTCCTTTTCTACGGGATAAGCGGGTGTTGGGGTCGAATTTCGTTGATAGGTGAAATAATGGCAAATGCGCCCTTCAGCAATCGCTCGGCGTTCATATTTCGTCTGAACAGGATGCGGGCGAGCATTCTCCCACCGAGTCGGGAGCAAATTGGTCAGCGCGGGGGTATTTTCTAATAAATCGGCGCTCATTTCGGCATAATCGGCGATGTCGGTTGCCAAATAGAGTTTTGCGCCAATCATCATGCGGTCTACAATCCAATTGAGCGTCTCGCGTTGCATCAATCGGCGTTCTGAATGACGCGCTTTGAACCATGGGTCGGGGAAATTGATATGCACTTCAGATAAACTGTTTGGCGCAAATAAATAACGCAATGCGCTATCGGCAAAGCCATACGCCACGCGCACATGACTCATATTTTTGCGGGTGATGAGGCGTTCTACTTTATCGAGGCAATGATGGTCTACTTCAATGCCGATAATATTGGCATCTGGGCGGGCTTGATGCAGATAATCCAAAAAATGCCCATACCCAAAGCCAATTTCAAGGATGAGAGGGGCTTGTCGTGCGAATAAATCCGCCCAATCCAAGCCCCACGGCAAGTTAAAAATACTCAATTGTGATGTTGGAAATGTGTCTTTTATCATAGAGACACAACTATAGCAGTTTAGGCAATATCATCAAGTATTTTTTGGCGGGTACGGTCATATTCCTCGCGGGTGATGACACCTTTGTTATACAGGGCTTCTAATTTTTGTAATTTGGCTTCTGTACTCTCTGCATTCGCCAACGGCACATTAGAAGCCATGTTGAGCATATCATTCATCATATCCATCATCTCCGATGGACTACTCGTATCAGGTATATTGATTGCTCTTTGTTGCATCATCATGGGTTGCCCGTTGACCGTGACCATATATCCCCCTCTCTTAATCCGATTACGCGCCCCCATCATCGCGCCGATAATCGTAAGAAAGACACCTAGCAAAATGACACCTGTCCACAAAAGTGAATTGTTTAGCGTAGACATGATGGTGCTACCGGCATCACCCATCACGCCTTGCACAAAATCGCCTGTGACTTCGCGTTCATTTCCAAACGCATCCACACAATAATAAGAAACGGGTCTGCCATATGTACCAGATGAATCCCGCGTGGATGCCCCCTCAACAGTACGGAGCGTTTCATTATCATTGCACAGGCTTTCTGCACGCCCGCCTTCTTCTTCAACATTCATCACCGATGACACCATATTCTGAATTGGTGCAAACATCGAATATGCCATCCCCGCAGTGCCAGCAAAAATCGCTAAAATTCCCACAAAAACCAAAAACCGTCCCATGATAGGTCATCCTTTTCAGATAATATAGCATTTGTTTGCTCTCTGATTTAGCGTTACAATCAATAGGCATACAAAATATTTCGGACTATTAAATTCAGTATAGGAAATTTTTATAAATCCAACAATCATTTAGGGAATTATCTATGAAAAATCAATCCATTCTCTCCATTTTGACCGTGATTACGTTGTTGGCAGTCGCCATTATTGCCATGTTCACCTTCATCAATACCCGCCCTGCCCCTGTCGAAATCGTCATCAATCCGCCCTCGCCAACCCTCACCCCATCACCAAGCAATACCCCTGCCCCAATGATGATATATGTGACAGGTGCGGTGATGAATCCAGAAGTGACTGTAACCTTAGAGGTCGGTAGCCGTGTTGGGGATGCGATTGAATTAGCGGGTGGATTTGCGGAAAATGCAGATAAAACAGGCGTGAATGTCGCCGAGATTTTGCGCGATGGCGCACAAATTTTTGTACCAACACTCGGCGATGCAACAGCGCAAACCGATATGACTATCGCCACGCCCATTCAGCCAAGCATGGTTTATATCAACCGCGCCACAGTCGAAGAACTGATGACATTGCCGAATATTGGACAAGTGACCGCCGAGCGCATCATTGCCTATCGGGAAGAAAATGGTCATTTTGCGAGCCTAGACGATTTAGATAAGGTTGAGGGTATTGGCGAATCTACCCTCAACCAGTTAGAAGGGCTTATTTCATTTGAACCCTAACCGACACGCACACCTGTTTCGGTATCAAAATAGAGGGCATTTTCGGGCATCATGTGGCAATAAATGGTCTCACCACGCTCAAATTTCATTTCTAGTGGAAATGCCATAGACCAGTGTTCGCCACCAATCCACACTTCTAACAACTGAAAGCGTTCTGCGAGATAGGGAAAAATATTTTGAATCACACATGGCACACCATCTGGCGCAAGGGAAAAATATTGTGGGCGAATGGCGAGTGTAATCGGTGTGCCGTTGGGGTAATCTGCCCGAAATGGAAATCCGCCAAAATTTTCGCCTTGCCAATGTCCATCTTGCGCCTGTCCCTTAAAAGTATTGATGGTCGGGACACCAACAAATTGCGCCACAAATAAATTTACAGGGCTATCTAATAAATGGGCATAAGAACCAATTTGCACAATTTCGCCATCGCGCATCACCGCAATTTTATCGGCAAGGGCGGCGGCTTCATCTTGGTCATGGGTGACATAAACCGATGTCACCGGAAATTCATGGAGCAGGCGCTTGAGTTCAACCCGCGCTTGTCGGCGCAAAAGCGCGTCTATGTTCGAGAAGGGTTCATCAAATAACAAAACATTCAAATCGCGGGTGAGCGCACGCGCCACAGAAACCCGTTGTTGCTCTCCACCAGACAGTTGAAATGGTTTTCTCTCTAATAATTTTTCAATACCAATGCCCGTAATTTGCGAAATGCGTTGAATACGTGGGGTCACTTCTTCATCTCGGTGGCGTAGATGATAAAAAAAGCCGACACTTTGCTCTGCACGCCAATGTGGAATGAGCGCCCCTGTCTGAAAAACCATGCCGATATGACGGGCAACCAATGGGATTTCGGCTAGGGGAAGGTTATCGAATAAGACCTGACCGGAATCGGGGGTAATAAGCCCTGCAATTAGACGTAATAAGGTAGATTTTCCACATCCTGATGGACCCAAAAGCACCAGCACCTCACCTGTCGGAATCCGCATAGAGATATTTTGAATGGCTTTTATGGGGTGCGAATTCTCACGCAGAGGCGGAAACTCTTTGCAGAGATGTTCTAGGATAATTGTTGTCATGTCACAAAATCCTTTTGTGGGGTGATAATTTCATAATCTCTATTATACACCCTTATGAATTTATCGAATATAAATATCCCAGTCGCTCAATATATTCTTAGGTTAAATAATTAAAATATAACAAAATATCAATCTAAACATCAATGAAACATCAATCTAATCTTATTGTTATTCTCATTAATACAACAGGGGATTTCGTTATAATGTTAGGAGTGTAAAAGTAGTTCTTCTAAAAAAGGGAGTCAAAAGATGCCAAAAATTAGATTGGTTGGGGTTTATATTGTCATTGCAGGGTTATTGCTAATCCTCAATACCGCCGCTACTTGGGGTGCAGGAACGCTGTTTGTGACACAAGGCACACTACACGGTTGGGATTTTAGCGAAACAGGTGCTTATAATTTTAATCCCGCCGCCCTACCCTTTGCAGATGGTCCGGGGACACCGCCATTAGGTACAGGTAGCCTGACCGCCAATATTGATATACCCAACAAAAAGTTATTCTTTCACCAAACTTATGCCACAGTCAGCCCAGCATCACTCGGCATACCTGCTTCAACACTCTCATTCAGCTATTCCACATTCACAGATAGCACAGCCACCAATACAAATAATTGGTATGCCAATATCTATGTTGTCCTAGACCCAACTGGCTCGCCATTACCGGGTAATCCCGCGTTTTGGGGTTCTGCAAATTGCTTACGGCTCGATTTTATCCCCGCAAATAACCCTGCTGATGCAACATGGCGCAATTATAGCCTCACCGATGCACAAAATATGCCTACAACCAACAACCGTTGCGGTGGACCATCGAGTGGCGTCCCAACCACATGGGGTAATTTTAAGGCGACTTATCCAAACGCGCTCATTTGGCGGATTGCTGTCAGCATTGGCGATACAGTCTCTTCATATGTTGGATATTCGGGTGCAATAGATAATATTGAAGTCAATGGTTCAGTATATGATTTTGAATTGAATCTGCCCGTCGTCATACCACCAGAAACAACAGACGTTAGTGCGCCTGTGATTGGTTGTGTTCTCGCGCCACCATCAGGACTCGACATCACCAATGCACCAGATAACACCTATTGTCGCTCATTAATGAGCAATGGTGCGGTGGTTTCGTATTCGGGGGCGATTCCAGAAAATCTGATTCAAGCAGGTGTCATTTGGGCAATAGATATTTTCCGGTTGGAAGGTGGGATGTCTATTAACACATTCCCCAATTATGTACAGGTGTGTTTGTTGGGTGAAGGACGGTTTATCTATATGGATGCAACCCAAGCACCCCGCCAAGCGATTGAAATGCCCAGTAGCACCTCAGGCACAGGTGATAGTACCTATACCTGTGCATGGATACCGAATCCGGGTACCGTGATTTTGATTAATGATTAGATAGTCTATCTGTGATTTAGATGTGATACATATCATATCTAAATCATGTGCCTGCACCTATTGCATCGCGCAAAAAAATCTGCTATGCTATTCATCATTACATCAAGCAATTATTCACCATTTAGGCAATCATGTTCAACGAATTGTTCTCCCCCACAACAACAGGTATGACAATGCAACCGCATCGGTTAAGATGGGGATTTTTTCGTTTGAGCGCCTAAAAACATCAACTAGGCAAAAACGAAGCGCGTGTGCGGAGAAATCCCCACACGCGCTTTTTGTTTTCTTTCATTTGGCATCTACATTTTTTAGGAGGCAACACACCATGAATACGGTAACGATGAAATTTGGTGGAACGTCTGTCGGGAGCGAGGGCGCAATTAGCAACCTTGTCGGGATTGTCAAAGAGGCATCAGCACACCAGCGGGTGGTGGTTGTGGTCTCTGCTATGTCGGGTGTGACCGATATGCTCATTGAATCAGTCAAAATGGCGGCAAAAGGTGATAAATGGGAATATACCAATTTATCTGCAAAACTGAAAGATAAACACGAGACTGTCATTAATCACATGATTAAAGCAGGCAAAGACCGTGAGCAATTGATTTTGGGCATTCAAAAACTCATCACACAACACATTGAATTATGCCAAGCGATTCAAGTGTTAGGTGATGTCACCCCGCGCATCATGGATGCTGTGGTATCGCTCGGTGAGCGCCTCAGTAGCCCGATGATTGCCGCCATTTTGCGCCAAAATGGGGTAAATTCTCAAGCGATAGATGCTAGTAAATTTTTGATTACCGATGACAATTTCCAGAGCGCCCACCCCATTTGGGATGCCAGTCAAGCAAATGTAGATGCCAATCTCATGCCTCTGCTCGATAGTGGTGTTGTGCCAGTGATTACAGGTTACATCGGTGGGACTCGTGATGGTGTGTATACCACGTTAGGACGTGGTGGGAGTGATTTTAGTGGTGCGATTTTTGCCGCATTGGTCAAAAGTGATGAGGTCATCATTTGGACAGATGTAGATGGTGTGATGACCACCGACCCACGCATAGACCCCCGCGCCAAAGTGTTACCGTATTTATCGTATACCGAAGTCGGCGAGATGGCATTTTATGGCGCGAAAGTGTTGCATCCCAAAACGGTGCAACCTGTCATCGCTATGGGCATCCCGATTTATGTGCGGAATACCTTTAATCCCACCCATCCAGGGACGCGCATCGGCAAAGAACCACCGATTCACCACCATCGTCGTGAACCCGACACACTACAACACGGTGATCGATCATCTTCGAACGAACAATGAGGTGCCCCTTTCCTTCCGTCAACAACTGGCGATGGAAGCATACTCCCACACTGCTCATTACGATGCCTGCATCTCGGAGTTCTTTGCCAAACATCTTCACTCGGGCTTCTTGTCGGAAACCGCAGTGCCGCTGCGTGCTGATCAACATCTGCGCTATGGAGAGAATCCGCATCAGACGGCAATGCTCTACGGCTCGTTCACATCGATCTTCCGTCAACTCCACGGCAAAGAGCTCTCGTACAACAACATCCTCGATATCGATGCCGCATCGAAGCTCTGTCTTGAATTCGATGAGCCAACGGTGGTGATCGTCAAGCACAACA
>CALDGT010000088.1 GCA_937942935.1 uncultured Chloroflexota bacterium
ATTGCCGCCATGCGTAAAGAAAGTGATATTGCGATTGGGAATGTGGTGGGGTCGAATATTTTCAATATCCTGCTCATTTTGGGTTCAACTGCCACCCTTAAACCAGTGCCAGTGCCTACAAGTGCCTTGCAATTTGACTTTTTGGTGATGATAGCATTTTCTGTGGTGGTGTTGCCTCTCGCATGGACACAACGTAAACTTGCCCGTTGGGAATCTGGATTATTCATCGTGGGATATGTGGGTTTTGTTGTGCTGACCTTAGCCCGTTCTGGCGGGGCATAAATTCCCCCAATCATTGGGGCTTACGAGTCAAAATGAGGGCGATTTCTCTGGTGAAAATCGTCCTCATTTGCTTATGATGAATCCTTGTTTGTTGGCATTGGGTCAATAAATATCTAAAACAAGGATAAAGCATCATGTTACTCGATATTCTATCTATCATTATTGGGATTGTTGGTTTGGTATGGGGTGGCAATTGGCTTGTAACAGGGGCATCGCGCCTTGCTGAATCTTTTGGAATCCCGCGCCTCATTGTTGGTTTGACGATTGTTGCATTAGGCACATCATCGCCCGAACTCCTTGTTAATTTATCATCGGTGTTGAATGATTCAACTGACCTCGCATTGGGGAATGTAGTCGGCTCAAATATCAGCAATATTGGGGTTATTTTGGGTGTGGCGGGCATCATCGCGCCTATAGCGGTTCATTCTTCGCTCATCCGCCGTGAAATTCCGATTATGATAGGGGTCGGAATTGGAATGTATGTATTGTCGTTAGATGGTCAACTCAATCAATTTGATGGGATTTTATTATTGTTGGGGTTTGTGATTTTTAATGGATTGATGTTGTGGGTAACACTCCAAAATCGTACATTGGCGCATGTGGATGATGTAGCTGAATTTATGACACAAGAAATCCGCGCCATTAAACGACCGATTGAAGCATTACGCTTATTAGCAGGTTTGGTCATTTTGATTATTGGGGCAAATCTCACCGTTCAAGGAGCGATTAATATCGCAACTGCGTTGAATGTGAGCGAATTGATTATCGGTATAACGATTGTCGCCGTTGGGACATCCCTGCCAGAACTTATGGCGAGTTTGATTGCCGCCATGCGTAAAGAAGGTGAATTGGCGATTGGGAATGTGGTTGGCTCTAATATTTTCAATATTTTGCTCATTTTGGGCGCGACATCTGCCATTCATCCAGTGAATATCCCCGCAAGTGCCTTGCAATTTGATATTTTGGTGATGATTGCCTTTTCGTTGGTGGTGTTTCCGTTGGCATGGACAAGCCAGAAATTAGTCCGTTGGGAATGTGGAGCATTATTACTCGGATACATTGTGTTTGTTCTCGTGACGATATTATGAGGAATAGCACACCCTAAAATATGGCGATGGTGTTATAATTTTCACAAAATAAGTTTATTTATCCAAAGGAGCAATTCCTATGGCACAAATTGGTTCATCAGAAAATCCTCTGCGTGTCGCAATTATCGGTTCTGGACCCTCTGGGTTTTATGCCGCCGACCACCTGCAAAAACAAAAAGACCTCACTGTATTCATTGATATGTACGACAAACTCCCAACCCCCTTTGGCTTGGTACGGGGCGGGGTTGCGCCAGACCATCAAAAGATTAAATCGGTGACGAAGGTCTATGATAAAATTGCCGATAACCCCAATTTTCGGTTTTATGGTCATGTCGAATTTGGCAAAGACATCACCTATGCCGATTTAGCCGACCATTATCATGCCGTTATTTATGCGGTTGGCGCACAAACAGACCGCGCACTCGGCATTCCGGGTGAACACCTCATCGGCAGTCATCCCGCCACCGAATTTGTCGGATGGTATAACGGACATCCCGAATATCGCCATTTGCAATTCGATTTATCACAAAAAAGTGTGGCGATTATTGGTGTTGGCAATGTGGCGATGGATGTGGCGCGGATACTCGCCCGCAGTCAGGCAGAACTCAAACAAACCGATATTGCCGATTATGCGCTTGATGCGTTATCTAAAAGCAGTATCACCGAAATTCATATTTTTGGACGGCGTGGACCCGCACAAGCGGCTTTTACCAATCCAGAAATCAAAGAATTAGGTGAAATGGAAGAATGTGACCTCATCATCGCCCCGCGTGAAATTGCGTTAGATGAATTTAGCAAAGCCTATCTGGAATCGCCTGATGCCGATAAAAAAGATGTGAAAAATGTCCAAATCATGGAAGAATATGCCAAACGTGAGCCAGAAGGCAAACGCAAACGCATTTATATGCACTTTTTGGCATCGCCTGTCGAATTGATTGGCGAAGAGTGTGTGCAAGCCATGAAAATCGTCCGCAATGAATTGGTGAAGGATGATAAAGGCGAAATCCGCCCACGCGCCACCGACCGTCATGAATTATTTGATGTCGGATTGGTGTTCCGTTCTGTCGGTTATATGGGTGTTCCTTTGCCAGATGTGCCATTTTATGAAAAATGGGGTACAATTCCTAATAAGTTGGGACGTGTGTTGACCGCGCATAATAGCGAAACCCATCATGTTGGCAATTATGTGGTTGGTTGGATAAAACGCGGACCTTCTGGCATCATCGGCACAAATAAACCCGATTCGATTGAGACGGCAGATTCTTTGTTGGCGGATGTGAAGGCAGGCAATGTGCTTGCGCCTAAAAATCCAAGCCGAGAAGCAGTAGAATCTCTACTCAAAGGACGCGGGGTACGTGTGGTCAGTTATGCCGATTGGCAACGCCTAGACCGCTTAGAAGTGGAACGGGGCGAAGCACTTGGCAGACCACGCCTCAAATTTTGCACCATTGAGGAAATGCTCAACGCCCTCGATGCAAATCCGTCATAGAGTTGCGCCCTTGGCGCTTGGATGAGGCTGAGATGCCTCATCCACCCAAATCCTTATGAATATCGTCACTTTTCACTTTTTCGGTGAACTCAATTTCTTTCTCCCCAAAAAACATCGTCATCAACCCTTTGAACATCATTTTGCATGGAAAGCCTCTATTAAAGATATGGTTGAATCTTTAGGTCCGCCACATTGCGAAATTGGTTTGCTCACAGTAGATGGGGTATCGGTTGGATTTGACCATATTGTCGCGCCACAGTCGCATATTTGTGTGTATGATGACCCATCTATAGTTGATATGGATGAAATTGTGCCATTGCGCCCACCCCTAACCGATAAACCGCGTTTTGTCTTGGATACACACTTGGGGCGTTTGGCGGGTTATTTGCGGATGATGGGATTCGATACGCTGTATCGCAATGATTACGATGATGACCTATTGGCAGAAATTTCGGATGTGGAAGGGCGGGTTTTGCTCACACGCGATATTGGGTTGCTCAAGCGGGGCAGGGTATGTTATGGCTATTTTATCCGCGCCACCAACCCAAAAGAGCAAATTGTCGAGCTTGTGCAAAAATATCGCTTGTCGGGTGTGGTAACACCCTTCCGCAGGTGCTTAAAATGTAATGGTGAATTAACCAGTGTGGATAAAGCACATATTTTGGGGCAAGTGCCGAATACATCCGCCGAACAATACGATGAATTTCGGAAATGTGATGATTGCGGTCAGGTATATTGGAAAGGGACGCACTACGAGAAGATGTGTGAATTTCTGGACGGTCTGATGAAGGGGTAGTGGATGAAATATATTAGACGGGCTATATTTTTTAGCCTATTTTTAATGGTCGCGTTTTTCATATTTATGACCGTTTACTATCTATTACAGGCTATATGGGTACAAGGTGGGGAGTTTATCAGCCAACCATCAGCAGAGATACGCACTACAGCAGAATATTTATATGTCAATCCCAACCCAACACCATCAGATTTTGAAGCCACATGGTTTCGCGCATCCCCTGACGAATCTTTGTTTTGTGTAACCCTATATGCTACACATTTTTCAGGTGCTTATCCTTTGTGGATACGGTTATTTTTGAATGGTGAACTCGTCCCACGACAAGATTTGTATCAACCCGGATGGTTAGGTACATATCGCCAATTTGAGGCTAATCCCAATGTGTTTTGTTTAGACCCTGATGATGAACATAGTTTGGCGGTTGGTTTACATTTGTTGGAAATACAGTTCAAAGAATCGCCACTTGATACAGGAATTACATATATCATGGCAATACATGTTGAGCCTTTACTTACACCAATACCATGAAAAAGATAATTGTTATTTGTATAGGATTGCTAATTATTTTCTCGATTGGTCTGTATTTGCTCAATCAAGATTTATATCAACTCAATCCATATCAAACACCTGACACACACGCCACCTTAGAAGCCGTTAAAGTGTTACCATCCCGCGATTACATCCGCACCTACCAAGAGAATCAGCAAGCCTGTGTGGATGTGTTTGCGAGGGCGTTTCAGATAAACGATGTGTACAATATGGACTTTGAGGTGACAATCAACAATTCTGCGGTAGGGCGGGCTTACACTGTGCAAAGTATCACTGCATTATTTGACCCAACATGGACAGTGTGCATTGACATTTCGCGGTTGCCTGTTGGCGAACATTTGGCAGAATTGCGATTTCGCCCCAACCCAGAATCGGATAGTATAAGCTATCAGTGGGTAATCAAAATTGCGCCAACAAATACATCATGAATAGCTTGATATGTCATACATACAGCACCAAATTGTGCTGACAAGGAATAATATATGGAATGCAAAATATTTTATAAACCCATCACCACACAGATAGAATTTGATAATTGGCTTAGGTGTATGGATATTAGTATCAATCACTTTTTACAAAGATTTGAACAGGATTTACAATTATACCTCACATATCAAATTGAATCTTTGCCTTTAGTAGAGGACTGGCTTATTGCACAATACAAAGCAAAAGATATTTATAATCCAGAAAATATACCCTTATTTGATAGGGTTGGTCGATTTATTGGAGAAATTTTTCGTAAATATTTTGGCGGGAACTGGTATGTAGATTTAGATGATAATGAGCATTTATTTTATCAGTGGGCAGGAATAATAAGGTCTTATACCCCTAATCAACTTTATCCGATTTACCCTCATGCTTGGGTAACAACATCAATTGACCGTCGTACAGGCAAATTTATTACACAACGTTTTGAACAGTATTTCAACAAAGATATAAAAGACTAAATGTACTACTATCACAATCAAAAAACAGGCATGTGCGCCTGTTTTTGATTTGTCTGATAATCTGATATGTGCCTAGAGAGTCACATTTTTTGATTTTTCGATGTCATCCGCTTTGACGACATAGGTATGAGCGATTTTATCGTGGAAACCCTGATTTTTATCATCTACCAATGCCCACAACCAACCGAGCATAAAGACGGCGCTGTTTAGGATATAACCTAAGTAACGCATAATTGCTTCACCATCGGTGATGGGTGTGCCATCTTCTTTGACCACGCGCAAGCCGAGCATCAATTTACCCAATGTTTGCCCATTTTGGCGGGTGAGAAAATACCATTGGTACCCCATGCCAATGAGGAAGCCAAATAATCCGCTACCCCATAAGAAATTTCCACCAAACCCGATGAATCCACCAATCGCGCCCACGATGGCACTATCTATCAACAAAGCGATGGCGCGTTCTGGCATTCCTGCTAATTCGTAAGTGCGTGTTTCATTCATGATGTGTATTCACTCCTCTATAAATCAACGTTCTAGTGCTTATTACGCAAGTACATATCAAAAAGTTTCATATTTTCATTTTTTAGTTTGCGGTTAATCAGAGTGCAATCAATTTACAATACCATCTTAAATCACACCTTTCACAATCTATGCGATGAATTTTTATCTCATGTGGAGGATTTCCCCCTATGCGTTTACGGATTTTCGTTTTATTGGCAATTCTTGCCCTCACAACCGCCGTTTTTGCACAAACCGCCCTAGAAGGCACAGGCGAATTGACCCTGACTCCCATCGGCACATATCCACAAGGTGATATTGCTGAGTTATTCGACACAGGCAATGCCGAAATTGTCGCTTATCATGCAGGTAGCTTCCGTTTATTTGTGGTGAACTCGAATACTATTACGGTTGATATTCTCGACATCACCGACCCCACCGCTCCCGCCCTCGTGACCTCTGTTTCGTTGGATGACTATGGTGATGGTATCAATAGTGTGGCTGTGCATGGTGATTTAGTTGCTGTTGCTGTTGAAGGTGATGATACCGATGTGCGTGGTAGTGTGGTGTTCATCAGTATTGATGGTGAATTTCTCCATGTTGTAGAAGTTGGCTTCTTGCCCGATATGGTTGTGTTCTCCCCAGATGGCAAATATGTCCTCACCGCCAATGAAGGTGAACCCAATGATGATTATAGTATTGACCCAGAAGGGTCTGTGAGCATCATCAATATCGGCGATAACGCCCAACTCGCCACCGTTGCCGAAGCCACCTTCACCGATTTTAATGCCGATGGTGCGCGTGTGTCTGAATTGCCAGAAGGTGTGCGTGTGTATGGTCCAAATGCCACCGTTGCACAAGACCTTGAACCAGAATATATCGCCATTAGTGCCGATAGCACCACCGCTTATGTAACGCTGCAAGAAAATAATGCTGTCGCGGTTATAGATATTGCGACTGCCACTGTGACTGCTATTTTGCCACTCGGCTACAAAGATTTTAGTGTTGAGGGCAATGGTTTGGATGCG
>CALDGT010000089.1 GCA_937942935.1 uncultured Chloroflexota bacterium
TTTGAATTTGTTGGCGTGTGAGCGGACCGCGCAGGTAACTCATCGCCCATCGGCTATGCACCAATACAGGACCGCCATCATTATGCACATTTCGCATCAAAAACACACGAGGCGCAATATCCGCGACCATCGCCTCAATATCTTGCAAACTCAGATTATCACTGACATTCGCCATCGCCTGCAAACCATCCATCACCCGTTTGCGGTCATTATCGGATTGCAAGCGCCCAATAAACCACGTCCCCGCGTTGGTCAAACCTTTATAATCGAGGTCGCCTGGATTTTGGGTGGCGAGGATAAGCCCCAAACCAAAGGCGCGGGCTTGTTTGAGCAAGCGCATGAGGGGTTCTTTGGTGGGTGGATTTTTGGGGTATGGCGGAAAATACCCAAACATCTCATCAATATACAAAATAGCGCGGAGGCTGGTTGTGCCTTGTTGTGTCCGCATCCATCCGAGCATATTCTCTAGGAGCAATGTGGTGATAAATTGGCGTTCTGGTTCAGACAAGTGCGCGATATAAAAAATAGAGGTGCGCGGTCTGCCATTGGGTTGATACAACAATTGATGAATATCCAACGACTGCCCATTTATCCACGATTGGAATGATGGCGCGGCGATGATGTTATTCATCTCTAATGCCAATTTGGTGCGGGCTTTTTCTGGGAAATATTTTTCGAGTGGGAACACACCCAAGGTATCAAAAGGTGGTTTTTGGATTTGTAAAATGATGTCCTCTAATGTGAGGTCTTTGCCTTGTTTCCACGCATTTTCAAAAATATTTGAGATAAGGACATGCTCGCGGTCTTTGACAGGCTCGGCACTGAGACCCGCCAGCGCCAAGATTGCGGATGTAATGCCTTTGATTTGCTCACGGTGAGCCTCTTCGTTGCTCATCCAACCATCACGCGGGGCGCGGAGCGATGCGAGGATGCTCACAGGCAAGCCTGCATCTGAACCGGGTGTATAAATGCTATATTTGCTGGCGAGTTGCAACCAGCGCACACGGTCTGGCACGATTCCCCAATTTTCTAAGCCGGTTTTCCATTTTTGGGCAACATCGGCGGCAAATTGTGGAATATCCATATTGGCACGACGGGCATCATCCACATTCACCCACGGCTCAAAATCTTGTGGGCGCATATCGG
The DNA here is from genome assembly GCA_937942935.1 of uncultured Chloroflexota bacterium. GTDB lineage: Bacteria > Chloroflexota > Anaerolineae > Aggregatilineales > Phototrophicaceae. Next base: position 1,147 of record CALDGT010000089.1, read on the forward strand.
GGAATGTGAGGAGCAGGTTGGTAATATCGCCTTTGGGGTCAATGATAATTGCGGGGATGTTATCTAAAATGGCTTCTTCAAGCAAGGTGATACACAAGCCGGTTTTACCACTGCCTGTCATGCCAACGACAACGGCATGAGTGGTGAGGTCTCTGGCATCATAATAGACCACATCATCGGTTAGCCGATTGGTTTCGGGGTCATATTGCCGTCCTAAGTAAAAATTTGCTTTTGCTTCTATAAACGCCATATCTCTCATCCTAAAATCACTAAATTAAAGAGGCGCACACCTTTGCACGCCTCTATAACGATATATCTATTATAGCACGATTTTTCTATCCGCAACGCATATCGGCGGGGTCTGCTTGGCGCGATTGGCTCATCATGCGCTCAAATTCTTGAATATACAACCGCGCAATATCGGGGCTTTGGATGATGATTAAATTTTCATCATTGCTACGGGTCGCATTCTCTGAAATATTGAAAGAACCTGTCACAACGGTGCTATCGTCAATAATAAATACCTTATGATGCAGGGTGTAGCCGTTGCCATCTTGACGGGCATCAATCCCGACACAGAATAAACGGGGCAATTCGCTAGAATCGGTTTCGCTACCGCGTGTCTCAAATACACCAGAAACAGTCACACCCGAATTTGCGCGTTCTAATAAGGCATTACCGACAGAATCATGGGTAAAGGAGAATGTCATAAACCGAATTTGGCTTTTGGCTTTGGTCAATTCAGCGACAAGCGCATTCACAACATCGCCACTAGGGGCAAACAAAATACGAACAGGCACGCCATCGGCGGTAAAACTCAGTTCATGTGCCTGCTTTTTGGGACCGAATGTACCCGCAAACATCTGATTAAATTCAACTTGATACGCTTCAACGGCGCGTGTACTCCGCATAAACAACATATTGTTATTATTGCGATAAGTATCGTTCATGGTGAAGTTCATAGAGCCTGTGATGACGAGGGTGCTATCTATAATCATGAATTTGTTGTGCATGAAGGCACTACGATTATCATAGGTCATCGGGATTCCCGCATCAATGAGTGGCTCAATAGTCGAATCTTCATCCTCTACGGCATGTTCGTTATCTACCACCATTCGCACCGTCACACCCCGATTTTTGGCGGCTAAAACGGCTTCGCCAATGCGTGGGTTTGTCCATTCAAAGGCGGCGATATCCAATGTGCGGGTT
>CALDGT010000090.1 GCA_937942935.1 uncultured Chloroflexota bacterium
AGGTGGGTATCGCTATGATGCGCCTGCGGCGGGCAATCCCTTTTTTAGCGATGCCACACCTGCCAGCATGACCGATAACCCCGCCTTCAGCATCACCCCACGCATCGCCACACTAACAAAAACCAGCACCGTCACCGAATCCGAAACGGTCACGGGACCGAATAGCCCACACACCTACACCATCACGACCACCGTGGCACCCGGTCAGACTATCACCAATTATGATATTTTTGATTATGTAGATGACAATATCGTCATCACGAGTGTTGTGGCACCGGGCGCGAGTTCAGTTACACTCGGTGGCGCTCCTATCACGTTCCCTGCGGGTCCTGTGGTTGCCAATGGCACAGCTAATCGCTTGGTTGTGACCTATCTGAGCATTTCTGGGACGGTATCCACCACGATTAATTATTTTATCCCCTTGCGTGATGCGGGTGGCGCGAATGTCGTCAATGCCAATAACGGCGCATCATCCCTCACCGAAAATCGTGCCAATGGCATCGGCGATTTTGACCCACTCGACCCGCGTGACCCCGCAGGCACAAATAATGCGCTGGCGGGGGATTCAGGTTGCCCCGCCTGTTTGCCAAATACGAGCCAAACCAACCGCGCCATCCAGATTCAAAAAACCGTGACGAATCTGAGTGGTTTAGGCAATATACCGGGTGATGTGTTGGAATATACTCTGAATATCGCCGTATCCGACTTTTTTGCGTTGGATAATGTGTCTGTATTTGATGTCATCAGCGATGGACAACGCCTCACGGGGAATCCGATTATCAGTTATACCCAACACGGCATACCAAGTGGCGGGGCAATGACTAATTTTGCGGTGCGTGAATATTTTGCGGGTGGCACGCCCGGTGCGGGTAGCTTACCCGACCCCGATGTATCGGCTACGGCAGGGGATACCGTTTTGGCGATGGGTATATCGGCAGAATTGGCACTCGATGGATTTAATGAGATACTCGGCGGATGTGTGCTTGTGGGTGGTACAGGTGGGGGCGACCCTGATTGTGTCGCTTTTAACGGGGGCGCGACCACCCTCACCATCACCTACCAAACCACTATCCAAGATAGTTATACCGATGATTTTCCATCAGGTGATGCCTCGCTGGATATGACCGACAGCCTTGATAATGTCGCCCTTGTTCGGGTGAATACGATATTGAATACCACCAACCTCGCGCCTACTGGTGTGGGCGCTAATGCCAATGATACCAGCACTACCAACACAACCGGCGCCACAGGTACATTCACCAAAGACATTATCGCGGTGAATGAGATTTCGGTGGTTGGTGTCCCCACCCTTTACGTGAATGATTTGGTCACATTCCGTTTGCGGATGACCCTTCCATCCAGCGATTTTGAAAATTTGAGCATCAGCGACTTCTTACCCGCGCCCATATTCAACGCGCTCGAACTGACCACATTTAACAATATCATATCAAATGGGTCTACAACAGTGGGGCTGGGCATCCCCGCGGCGGGTCAAGCGATGTGGGGCGCGACAGGCGCTAATAATTTTGCCACCCTCGCAGGTGCATTCACCCCGACCATCATCACACCCGGGGACATTATCCCCGCAAGTTGTGGTGGCGGGACGATTGATGCCAACGAAAATACGCTGATGTTTTGTTTCGGCGATTACGATAGCCTTATCAATATACCCAGTACGATAGATATTTTATTCTCGGTGACGATGACCGCCAATCCATTCCCTGCGAATTTTGTGGCGGGCAATTTGGCACAGACCAGCATCGCATCCACCCAAAATAATAGCCGTACATTCGATGACTTGACCCGTATGATATTGAATGGGGTCACTTTGCCACCCGTCACCGCCACTAAGACGATTGATGGCACATCCGAAGCGCATACTGACGACGGTACTGCCGATACAAATGTAGACCCGCGCCCTGTGGCGGTTGGGGAAGTCATCACCTATCGATTGGTGACAGAAATGCCAGAAGGCACATCCCCCGATGTGCAATTCACCGATACACTCGCACCGAATGTCGAATATATCGCGGGGTCGGCGCGAATCAGTTATAGCGCCAATAATGCGATGAATGTGCCTGATGTGGGCGGTATTATAAACGAAATTAATCCCACCACAATCATCTCCGCAGGACTCATCAGCTTTGGGGTGACGGGTCCGCGCGAATTGCGTTTTAATATTGGGTCTGTGACCAATAATGATGTAGATGTAAACGCGGAAATACTCATCATCGAATATCAAGTGGTGGTGGTGAATACAGCAGATAACACCATTGGCGGGATTTTCGCCAATGATTTTGAAACCGATTTGAATAATGATGGCACAGATGATGGTGTATCCAATGAGGTGTTCACCATCGTTCATGAACCCGTCATTAACCTGACGAAATTCATCAATACCACCCTCAGTAACCCCACAGGCACGACCAGTTTTGATGCTGGCGATACGGTGATATATGATATTTTGGTCACGGTGGGGAGTGGTGCGAATATGACCACCGCCTTTGATTTACAAGTGACTGATGGAATTGACCCCAATTTGGATTTGATAGATGTGGATTTTATCGGCACACCCGCTTATGCCACCACTGCCGATAACAGCGATTATGCCATGCCCGTCCAAGCGGTAAATGCAGACATCAGCGAATTGCGGGCGGGGGATATTATCACCATCCGCGTGACGACCACCGTCCGTAGTAGCGTGACGATTGGGCAAGTTATCCCGAATAGCGGGACGGTCACATGGACAAGCCTACCCAATTTACAAGGGTCGGGCAATGCCACACCGGGCGCGAGTGGCGCGACTAACGGCGAGCGTAATGGGAGTGGGGGCGAAAATGATTATACCGCCACCAACGCCGTTAATTTCACTGCGCTAGGGACGCTTAACACGCTAAAAACAATTGATGGCACATCCGAAGGGCATACCAACGATTTGACTGCCGATACAAATGCAGACCCGCGCCCTGTGGCGGTTGGGGAGGTCATCACCTATCGGTTGGTGGTCGAAATGCCAGAAGGCATATCCCCCGATGTGCAATTCACCGACACCCTCGCACCGAATATCGAATATATTGCAGGGTCGGCGCGGATGAGCTATAGTGCCAATAATGCGATGAATGTCCCCAGCGTGGGGGGTATTTTGAACGAAATTAATCCTACGACAACTATCTCCGCAGGACTCATCAGCTTTGGGGTGACGGGTCCGCGTGAATTGCGTTTTGATATTGGCAGTGTGACCAATAATGATACTGATAACACCGCCAGCGCAGAATTGCTCATCATCGAATATCAGGCGGTGGTGGTGAATACGGCAGATAACACCATCGGCGCGGTTTTTGCCAATGATTTTGAAATAGATTTGAACAATGACAGTACAGACGATGATGTATCCAATGAGGTGTTCAATATTGTTCAAGAAACCGTCATCACCGCGACCAAAGCCATTTTTGGTACACCACCAACGGATGCCCTTGAACCCGTCACGTATGATATTGTGATTACGGCGGGGAATGTAACAAATCAACAAAATGCGTATGATATCAACCTGATTGATATTTTCCACCCCGATTTATCGTTGGATAGCGTGGTGATTCAGACGAATCCGGGTTATGTGAGCATTACCGCCGACGCGAGTACGTATATCGCAGGTGGGACAGTGAATATCACGCTCAATCGTTTGGATGCGGGGGATAGTGTGACGATTCGGGTCACGGGTACGGTCTTAACCACCGTTTCACCGGGCGAGACAATCGGTAATAGCGGGACGGTCACATGGACAAGCCTACCGGGGGCGCAAGGCACAGGTAATGCAACACCCGGCGCGAGTGGCACAACCACTGGCGAGCGGAATGGGAGCGGTGGCGAAAATGATTATACAACCCCCACCAACACCGTGAATTTTACCCTTTCCGATGGAATTCCAGATAAATTTATTGATGGCACATCCGAAACAAGCACCCCCGACACCGCCGATGGGAGCGCGGGCAATGAACGCCCTGTTGCGATTGGTGAAATTGTTACCTATCGCCTGCAAGCCGTAATCCCCGAAAGCACCACCATTTCATTCCGTATAGATGATGATTTGCCCGCAGGCTTGCAATTTGTGACTGGCTCGGCGCGGGTGAGTTATCTCGCCGATGCCACCCCGTCACTCAATGGCGATTTTGCAGGGATTGCAAATCAAACTGAACCGTTATTCCCATTCCCTCCCTCACGGATTACCTTACTGGGTGGCATTCTGAGTTTTGATTTTAGCAGTATTATCAATAATGATGGTGATTCGGGTTTTGAGTTCATCATCATCGAATTTGATGCGGTGGTGTTGGATGTTGCTGTACCCGCCAATAATAACGGTGTCATCCTGCCGAATGATTTTGATTTGGTGATTGATGAGGGTTTGCCGACAGAGGTAAATACCCCGTCTAATTCGGTGGGGGTGATTGTGGCAGAACCTGCCCTGAATATCACCAAAACATTCACGCCAGATACACAAGTGCGCGGTGGGGCGACCACCATGACTTTAACCGTGAGCAATTTAGCATCAGACGGTGCAACTGCACCCATTCATGATTTACGAGTGACCGATATTTTGGATGATTGGCTACATGTGACGGGCGTGAGTGTGGTATTTAATCCCACCGCAACCACATTTGGCAGTACCTTTACCGATAATTCGGTCATCACGGCAGGTTTTGCGGCAGGTATCACTGATAATTTGGATATTGTCATCAGTGGCTTGCCGATAGATGGCACAGCAATCATCACCGTGAATTTGGCGATTGACCCCAACGCCGACACATTGCTCCTCTCGCGCACGATTACTAACATAGCGGATGTGACAGGGGATAGCCTTGCGACGGATATTTCGCCAGATGACCAAGACCGCGCTTATTCTGATAACGCAACAGACAACCTGAATGTGGTCAAGCCGACACTCCTCCTCACCAAAACCGATAGCATAGACCCTGTATCGGCGGGTGATAGCATGGCTTATACCGTGACCATCCAAAATACAGGCACACCGAATTTTAGCGCGACCAACGTCGTGTTCACCGACCAAATTCCTGCGGGCTTCATCGTGACGCTGGTCACACCATCGCAAGGGACGTGTGTGCCGATTGTGGGCGGTATTTTGACGTGTAATATCGGCACAATTGGGGCGGGTTCATTGGCAACTGTGGTCATCACAGGCTACTATCCAGTCAGCACACCAAGCGGGACGATTGCCAATAATATCGCCTATGTGACCTCCACAGAGGGTAACAACGGCAATGATGGCAACGACACGCCATCCGATAATGATGATGAACGCGCCGAAGAACCGACCACCATCCTGCGCCAAGTAGATGTGGAAATTCTCAAAACAGTGGATGACCCCGCACCGAGCGAAGGCGATACCATCACCTACACACTCAGTATCACCAACAACGGTCCCGCACAAGCGACCAATGTGATTGTGACCGATAGCATCCCTGCGGGGGTTACGTTTGTCCAATTTTTGCCGATTAGTGCGCCTTGCGTGTATGCCGCGCCAACTATCACCTGTACTTATCCAACCCTGAATGTTGGGCAAACGGTCACGGTGGATATTGAAGCAACGGTGGATGTGGGGACATCTGGCACTGTTATTCCCAATACAGCAAACGTGACGACCACCGAGCCAGAGACAAATTTGGGTAATAATGATGATGATGTGGATATTGCCGTAGGTGGTGTAGACCTTGCCATCACCAAAACGGTGGATAATCCCGCGCCGAGTGAAAATGATACGATTGTGTATAGTATCAACCTCGAAAATATGAGCCTGAATACTGCCACGACTATCGTCATCACCGATTTATTGCCCGCAGGCGTGACCTATGTGAGCCATGTTGCACCGTTGGACTCTGCCAGTGTGCTGACGAGTTATGTTTCTGGCACAGGGATATGGTCAATCGGTCAACTGAATGCAGGGGCGACTATCACCCTACAAATTACAGCAACGGTGAACGCGGGGACGGCAGGTACAAGCATCCCCAACACCGCCAGCCTGACCAGCCTCGCCGAAAATGATGGCAATCCGAATAATAATACCAGCACAGCAATTATCGGTGTGGATGTGGTAGATATTGAGGTGATAAAAACTGTTTCGCCATTGGCGACATCACAAGGCAACCCCGTCACCTATACCGTCACAGTGACCAATATCGGGACTGTTACCGCTACAGGCGTCATCATCAGCGAAAATGTGCCGATGGATGGCGTGAATACGACTTATGTTAGCCATACTGCATCACAAGGCACATTCACGGTTGGCGCACCCGGACTATGGAACATCGGCACACTGACGGCGGGGCAATCGGTCACGCTTGATTTGACGGTGACAATTGAAATTGCGGGTGGTCAAATTAATAACACTGCCACCTTAACCGCCATCAACGAAACGGATGTGAATCCCGCCAATAATAGCGATAGCGCGATAGTCACGGTGGGACCAAATGCCGATTTGAGCCTGACCAAGACCATCAGCGACACCACCCCACAAGTTGGCGATGTGTTGGTATATACACTGACTATCACCAACGCGGGACCCGATAGCACCGATAATGTGGTTGTCACCGATACATTGCCCCCGACTGTGACGTATGCGGGTGTGAATACCGCCTCGCAAGGGACATTTGATGGCACACTCTGGACGGTTGGCACATTAGGCATGGGTGCATCGGCGCAATTAGACATCACCGTCACGATGAATAGCAATGGGGGTACGACCACCAATGTCGCCGAAGTCACGGCATCCGATTTGCCCGACCCCGATTCAATCCCCAATAATGGCGTGACGACAGAAGATGATTATGCCGAAGTCGCATTTTTATTTGACCCGCCATTTGGACGCAAAACATTTAATGATGCGGGCTTGCCTGAATTGGAATGGACGGTTGTTTGGGTGAATCCGAGCAATGCGCCTATTGCGGTGACGATGAGCGACCCATTACTGGATGGCACAACCTTTGTGGCGGGTAGCCTCACTTGCACCTCACCGGGGACAATTGTGGTCAACACCTGTATTTATGATGCGCTGAATAATGAAATTGTGTTTGATGGCACAATTTTTCCCGATACTGGCGCAACCCCCGCCACGATAGACAGCGCGACCAACCGTCTGATTATCACTTATCGCGTGACTGTGCCAAATAGTGCCAATACGGTATCGAATATTGCGACGCTGAATACGACCAGTAGCGCGGTAGCAGTATCAAATGTGTTCAATCGTTCAACAGGTGGCACTGGTGAGACACCCTTAACTGCCGAAGAAATTCAAGCCAAAGTGACGGCACTCCCCGCCACAGGTGAATCACCGATGTGGGCGGATACACTCCGCAATGTGTTATTGGTGATGATGCCTATCATCTTAATCGGTGCTGGCGGATATTGGTGGTGGCGCAAACGGTCATCTGAATCATCATAAATAACCGAATCCCTCTCAGATTATTGAGAGGGATTTTTTATTTTTATCACCTTTTTATATCAATTCAGGCTACAATAAAATTGTTCACTTATTATTTTCCTTTGGAGAGGGATTTTTATGAGCGCCAATGAGGTGCAAGTTCAATATGATATGGTCGAAAAAATTGCACAACGCTTTCATCACATGCGCGAACAGCATGAGACGATGTTTGGTCATTTACGTAACAGCCTGAATGCGCTCGAAAGTGGTGGCATGATTGGCAGGACAGGCGAAAAATTTTTTGCAGAAATGCACCACGAAACCATGCCAAGCCTAGAACGCCTGCAAGCCATATTCACCACCATCGCCCAAACATTGGGGCAGGTGGCACAAGTGATGCGCGAGGCAGAGCAACAAGCCGCCAATTTATTCAAAGGCGGTTCAGAAGGCGCACCGACAGAATCGCGCTTTCGGTCTATCGCCAATGGTAGCGATTTTGGCGAATATTCATCTGAATACGATAAAATCACCAAAGCCCTGCAAGATAGGGGTGGGCTGGCAGGTGGAGTTAAATTTTTTGATGCCGCCAGCGATGTTACCGATTGGAATAATTTAGGCTTAATAGAGGTATCAAAATATAGCCCGTCATGGATGCCTGTGGTGGGTGGGATGTCATTTGAGGGTGCAGAATATATGAAAGGCATTAGCAACCACCTGTATGAAAATGTGAATCGTCCTCATGCCGAGCGATTGCTGAATGCTACAGGCGATAGTTTGCCATCACCAACGGGCAATCCGAATGAGACCTTCAAGACGGCGCTTGACCATGATTTGCGGATGGTTGAAGTTGAGCAAGGTGAGGTGGGGCGGATGTTGCAACGGGGGATAGATACGGGCAAATTATCGGCGACAGATGTTGAGCATCTTAAATTTGGCGCGACACACGATTGGGCAGATAAAGTTATCACCGACAATGCCGATTTCACCAATTTGGAATATCGTAAGGCGATGGGCAAAGCGATTATTTTTCAGAAACATGGTTTGAGCGAACAACAATATATCGAATATATGAAAACGCAAACGCGGTGAGGTAGGGTTGTGCGGATTCCCAACATCGTCCGCACAACAGGGTATAGACATCGGACGCAGGG
>CALDGT010000091.1 GCA_937942935.1 uncultured Chloroflexota bacterium
GTATCTGAAACGCGCAAAAATTTGATAGAGAAGGGCTATTCAGAAGATGCAATCGAAGCTAGTTTATCTAAATTACTCGCGCAAGGCTATTTAGATGACGAAGCATTTGCCCGTTATTGGGTAGATAATCGGAGCGAATTTAAGCCACGCGGAGGGCGTGCGCTTCGGGCAGAATTGCGCTTGAAGGGTATTCCCGATGCGGTTATCACCACTGTTTTAGCCGAACAAGATGCACAAGATGATGCGTATCGTGCCGCCAAAGACAAAGTGCGCCGATACAAAGGCAAATCTCGCGCTGAGATGAAACACAAAGTTGGTCAATTTTTGGCGCGTAGAGGTTTTGATTATCGCACAAGTGAAACGGTTTTGTCGCAACTTATCGAAGAAATTATCGCCGATGACCCACAATTTTTTGCGGATGATGCCGATGATGATTTCTAGTCGTGTGTATTTTTTGAACAAATTTATTTGATACGCGATGCTCCAATTTTTTGAGGGACATCCACCAGAAAGGAGAGAGGCGGGGAGAACGTACTTGAAGCCCGCTATAAACAATGGATACGGTTTTAATTTTTATTATTGAAGGGATTATTGTCTTTTTGATAGGGGGTGGCATTGGCGCATTATTGCTCACCAATTTCCAAAACCGTCAGGGCAAAAATCGCAAGATGATGGCAGAAGCCGAAGCTAAGACCATCATCGCCAACGCCCACGAACAATCAGCATTATTGTTGCAAGAGGGCGAAGAACGTGTACGGGTCATGCAAGAAGAAGCCGAAGGGGTATTACAACGACGCAGACGTGACCTCGATAAAGAAGAAGAACGCCTTCAAAAACGGCGTGAAGACCTCGATGTGCGCTTAGATAAACTCGAAAAACGTGAACAGATGCTGAATAAGCGCCAAAGCACGATGGATAAGCGCGAAAATGACCTGAAAAAGGTCGAACAAACCCGTCAAGAAGAATTAGAGCGCATTGCCCAAATGACGATTGATGAAGCCCGCGCTCAATTGTTGCAATTGGCAGAACGTGATGCTCGTAATGATATTGCCCGCATCATCCGCCAAGTCGAAGCCGAAGCGCGTGAAGAAGCCGATACCCGCGCTCGGAATATTATTTCGCTCGCGGTGCAACGCCTCGCCAGCGAACATATCTCCGAAATTTCGGTCAGTGTTGTCCCGTTACCGGGTGATGAAATGAAAGGGCGTATCATCGGGCGGAATGGGCGTAACATTCGCGCCTTTGAATTGGCGGCAGGTGTCGATGTGGTGGTGGATGATACCCCAGAAGCCATCACGATTAGCAGTTTTGACCCCATTCGCCGTGAAATCGCCAAACAAGCGATGATGAAATTAGTCGTAGATGGTCGGATTCACCCTGCACGTATTGAGAAATTGCTTGAAGATGCCAAAGCAGAAGTAGAACGCACCATCCGCGATGAAGGGGAACGTGCCGCCTATGAAACAGGGGTTCATGCGTTGCACCCCGAAATTATCAAATTGCTTGGACGACTCAAATTCCGCTATAGCTACGGGCAAAATCAACATGCTCATTCAATCGAAACGGCGCATATCGCGGGGATGATTGCCGCAGAACTTGGTGCAGATGTGCAAATTGCCAAAGCAGGCGGATTGTTGCATGATATTGGCAAGGCAATTGACCACGAGGTCGAAGGCACACACGCGCTCATCGGTGCAGATTTCCTCAAACGCTATGGTATAAAAGACCCGCGCATTATCAATGCTGTCGCCTCACATCACCATGAAGTTGAACAAGAATATATTGAATCGTATATCGTAGAAGCGGCAGATGCCATCTCTGGCGCACGTCCGGGCGCACGCCGTGAAAGCATAGATTCATACGTCCGCCGTGTGAAATCGTTAGAAGAACTCGCCAATGGGTTTGAGGGTGTTGAACAAAGTTATGCCCTTCAAGCGGGGCGCGAATTGCGGATTTTAGTCCGCCCTGAACAGATAGATGAATATTCTGCCATGCAATTGGCGAAGAATATTGCCAAACAAATCGAAGAGACGATGCAATATCCCGGTCAAATTAAAGTGCAAGTGATTCGGGAAACACGGTCTGTCGAAATTGCAAAATAACACATCCCCTGAGTAAAAAATAAAACGGCGTATCTATCATCAGATGCGCCGTTTTATTTTTATATCATAGGGCATATATTATGCCCTATCTTGAATCTTAGTTGCTGGGTGTGGCTTCTACAGTTGCTTCGACTTCGAGGGTCATAATCGCTTCTGGGGTCATATCAGCAGGTGGGTTGAGGAAGGCACCAGTAACGGGGTCAACACCAGTTTCGAGTTCACCAGATTTGAGCAATTCAAAGACTTCTTGAACACGAGCGACGACATCATCAGAGAGGTCAGAATCGTGTCTATCGGCGAAACCGATACCATTGTTGGCGGCTTCGAGCATGTACACACCACCACCAAAGAAGGTCTTGGTTGTATCGCCAGAAAGGGCGGCGAGCATGTCATAAACACCAACATCTACCGATTTGGTCGCGCTGGAGATGACAAATTCAGCACCGGGAGAATCGCCAGCACCAAAGTTGGTGAGGTATTCATCTTGGTCAACACCGATGACATAGACACCACGTTCAGCGGCGTATTGGATACCACCGGTACCAGTACCACCACCCGCACCGAAGATGACATCAGCACCTTCACCGATGAATTGTTCAGCGATGTTGGCACCGAGTGTTGGGGCATCGAAGCGGTCGGTGTATTGACCTAAGACCACGATGTCTGGGTTGATGTAACGGGCACCCATTTCGTAACCATGACGGAACTTGACGACGGCGGGGACATCACGACCATAAACACCACCGATGATGTTGGATTCGGTGACGAGAGCCGCCATGACACCAACCAAGAAACCGGCTTGGTCTTCACGGAAGAGTAAACTGACGACATTGGCAGGTTGACCATCACCAAAGAATTGGTCAACACCGATGATGTAGACATTGGGGTGAGCGATGGCGATGTTACGAGCGGCATCGGTTTGGGTGAAACCAACGGAAACGATGACATTGGCACCATTGCGGATGCAGGTTTCCATGTTGGGTTCATAATCGGCGGGGTCATCAGATTCGATGATTTGTGTTTGGAGACCGAAGTCTTGTTCGGCACGTTGCATACCGACATAAGCGAGAGCATTGAAGTTGCCGTCTTTGATACCGCCTTGGTCAGCAACCAAACACACATTGGTGATGATGGCTGGTGGGGCAGACACGGTTGCTTCGGCTGGCACTTCTGTTGCTTCAACAACGGGTGCTTCTGTCGCTTCAACGACTGCAACTGTATCGGGTGTGGCTTCAACAGAGGCAGTTTCGGTTGTTTCTGCGACAGGTGTCGCTTCGGCAGTGGCTTCTGTTGCCTCAACTTCGACTTCAAGGGTCATAATCGCTTCTGGGGTCATATCAGCAGGTGGGTTGAGGAAGGCACCAGTAACGGGGTCAACACCAGTTTCGAGTTCACCAGATTTGAGCAATTCAAAGACTTCTTGAACACGAGCGACGACATCATCAGAGAGGTCAGAATCGTGTCTATCGGCGAAACCGATACCATTGTTGGCGGCTTCGAGCATGTACACACCACCACCAAAGAAGGTCTTGGTTGTATCGCCAGAAAGGGCGGCGAGCATGTCATAAACACCAACATCTACCGATTTGGTCGCGCTGGAGATGACAAATTCAGCACCGGGAGAATCGCCAGCACCAAAGTTGGTGAGGTATTCATCTTGGTCAACACCGATGACATAGACACCACGTTCAGCGGCGTATTGGATACCACCGGTACCAGTACCACCACCCGCACCGAAGATGACATCAGCACCTTCACCGATGAATTGTTCAGCGATGTTGGCACCGAGTGTTGGGGCATCGAAGCGGTCGGTGTATTGACCTAAGACCACGATGTCTGGGTTGATGTAACGGGCACCCATTTCGTAACCATGACGGAACTTGACGACGGCGGGGACATCACGACCATAAACACCACCGATGATGTTGGATTCGGTGACGAGAGCCGCCATGACACCAACCAAGAAACCGGCTTGGTCTTCACGGAAGAGTAAACTGACGACATTGGCAGGTTGACCATCACCAAAGAATTGGTCAACACCGATGATGTAGACATTGGGGTGAGCGATGGCGATGTTACGAGCGGCATCGGTTTGGGTGAAACCAACGGAAACGATGACATTGGCACCATTGCGGATGCAGGTTTCCATGTTGGGTTCATAATCGGCGGGGTCATCAGATTCGATGATTTGTGTTTGGAGACCGAAGTCTTGTTCGGCACGTTGCATACCGACATAAGCGAGAGCATTGAAGTTGCCGTCTTTGATACCGCCTTGGTCAGCAACCAAACACACATTGGTGATGATGGCTGGTGGGGCAGACACGGTTGCTTCGGCTGGCACTTCTGTTGCTTCAACAACGGGTGCTTCTGTCGCTTCAACGACTGCAACTGTATCGGGTGTGGCTTCAACAGAGGCAGTTTCGGTTGTTTCTGCGACAGGTGTCGCTTCGGCAGTGGCTTCAACGGCAACTTCTGTAGATTCCACAACAACGGGTGTACCTTCAACAGAGGCGGTTGCGATTTCGGTCACAGTGGCAGGCACCAAAACTTTGTCAATCACATGAATGACACCATTTGAGGCTTCAACATCGGCACTGACGACAGTCGCATCATTAATCATGACGGTGCTACCATCTACGGTGACTGTGAGGTCTAAACCTGCGAGGGTGGTGAGGGTTTGTCCGTTGGTCAAATCGGCGGCTTTTAAGCTACCAGCGACCACATGATATTGCAACACACCTGTGAGTAATTCGGTATTTGCCAGCAATTCTTCTGCGCTAAGACCAAGTGTTTCTAACAAGGTTGCGAATGCGGCATCGGTTGGGGCAAAAATGGTGAAGGGACCATCTGCACTCAGGGCTTCAACCAAACCAGCGGCTTCAACAGCTTGCACCAACACGGTGAAGTCACTACCTGCGGCGGCTGTTTCTACGACATTAGATGCTTCACTAGTTGCTTCTGCAACGGGTGTTGTTTCTGTGATGGTGTCAACAGGGGCAGGGGTTGTTTCTGGTGTAGATTCAACCTCTGGTGTGGCTGTTGCGGGACGAGGAGTACGGGTTGCTGGTGTTTCGGTTTGATTGCCAGTGGCGCAAGCCGCCAACACAACCGCAAATACCAACGATAAAACAAACAAAATACGATTTCTTGCTTTCATTGAGCCTCCATGTGCATACATGATGTGGGCAAATTGGACACGATGCGAATTCCCACCACAACGTTGATTTTGATTAGAAAATATTTGGCTTGGTGGTTATTCACCAAGCTATAATCTTAACACTTGTGACGATTTTCGCAACCTGAAATCCTTAGAAATTGATGTGCAATCTTAACAAACTTGGCTCTAAATGAAATAAAAAGAGGCATGGATAGCCCATGCCTCTGTGTGTGTGGTGTGATTTTAGGATATTACACCGCAATATCGCGGTTTTCAAACATTCGAATTGCCCCTACGATGCAAGCAATCGAGATAAAAATGAGCGCCATTGCAGAGACAAACGAGACACCAGTTGTTAAGATGGTTGGCGCTTCCATGTACGAGAAGAACGAGAAATAACGTAATTGTCCTGCAATTTCGGCGTTGGTTAGTCCTGCCAAAATATTGAGCAAATAACTCCCGATGACGAATGTCCCTGCGACTACTGCGGCAGTTGACCGACGGCGCATAATGGTTGCAATGAGGGCTGTGGCACAAATCATCAGCACAACACCGGGGATAAGACCCATCACAGCGAATAAATATTTCTCGATTGGCAAGCTAATGCGTTCTGGGGCGGTTTGTGCACCAAGCACCAGACTGATGAATGCCATCGCCAAAATCACGAGTCCCATCACGCAATAGGCGAGTGTCTTTTCGATGATGACTTGCCAACGTGGGACAGGCAGGCTTAATAGCACATCCATACTGCCGTTATCTTCATCTACAGCACTCACATTTAAGCCAGCAATGACCGCGAATACACCCAAAATGAGCAGGGTATACCCAAAGAAGGCGAACCCAATGAACCCTTCAGGTGTCATGATGGATGCAATATCAGAGACGCCCATCAATTTCAATGCACCGGGTTTCATATCTTCAATCACTTTGATATATTCCTCATAGCCTTCTGGCGAACTGGGCAAGGCGCTGAACATATAAATGCCCAATGTGCCAATCCCAAGCCCCCAATATAACATTTGCTTCCAGCTACGGCGCAGTGTTTCTACAAAGATAATGCCTTTCATGATACCACCTCCAATTCACGTTCTGTTTTCTTGATATTGGCTGTTGCTTTGCCATTCGATTTGCCATTGTCCCCATAAAAAGCCAAAAATGCTTCTTCTAGGGTGGCTTCTTGAATATTCATATTGACCACATATTGACGTGTTGCCACATCAAGCAAGGGTTGGAAATCGCCACTCATGCGGAACTTAACACTATTCCCATTCACAGAGAGGTCATACACACCTTTCACGGCGCTGAGTTCATTTGCAATTCGCACTGGCTCACGATAAGTAAGGGTAATCCAACGGAAATCAACATGTGTCAGATTTTGCACAGTCTCGACTGTTTCGAGTTTGCCATGACGCAAAATCGCTACACGGTCACAAATTTCTTGAACTTCTCCCAACACATGCGATGACAAAAATACCGTTTTGCCCTCTGCCTTAAATTCCAACATGAGTTTATTAAACACTTGTTGCATCAGTGGGTCTAAACCTGCTGTTGGCTCATCTAAAATGAGGACATCAGGGCGATTCATAAGCGCCAAAATAATCCCAATTTTGCGTTTGTTGCCTGTCGAATAATTGCGGATACGCTTGGTCACATCAAATTGCAATTGTTCTGCCAATTCATTGACATAATTCATATCCACACCACCGCGCATTTTGCCAATATAGCGAATGGTGTTCAATGCGGTTTCGTTTTTCCACAAATTGAGTTCACCGGGCAAATACCCAATCCGCTTGTGAATTTCGACACTGTGTTCACGCACATCTTTGCCAAAAATAGTGGCATGTCCACTCGTGGGGCGGATGAAGTCGAGTAATACACGAATGGTCGTGGTTTTGCCTGCGCCATTGGGTCCCAAAAAGCCCATAATTTCGCCCTCTTGCACAGTGAGGTCGAGATTGCTCAATGCGGTGAATGGTTTTTTGCTCTTTTCACCGTATGTCTTGGTGAGGGCTTGTGTTTGAATGATTGCGTTCATTGTTCCATCTCCTTTGTTTCTTGTGATTTTTCTTGTGTCACAAGTTGTGTCTTATATGCACTGATGAGTTGCATAATGATGGCTCTGCCAGCCTCTTTATTGCCACCATCAGGCGGTAAGAATGTTTTTTCCATGATTTCTGCGAAGAAGTTCACCACATCTCCAAAAGGGGGTGCTTCTTCTGATGGGATGATGTCTTCTACGTTCAATAACCCATACGCCATATAATCCATTGTGTATGCCATAATTTTGATATCGAGGTCGGCGCGGATAACGCCTGCCTGTTGTAGCATTTGGAGTAATTCTGGGCGTGAACGCCGTTTGAGGTGCATCATATTGAGTGCCGTCCGTTGAAAATAACTACCGAATATGTCTTTACTGTTGCGAATCAGCCCTGTTAACAAGGGATAACGTGGGATGAGCGCCATCGCGTGCCGATATAAACCGATAAACGACCAGTTGTCTGTGTCTTGTTCTAGGACAGTTATGATTTCTTCTGCATATTCAAAGGTTTGGCGGTTAATCAGCCCATCTACGAGTGTTTCTTTGCTGTCATAATGCAAATAAATTGCGCCCTTAGATATACCCGCTTCTTCTGCAATATCGCTCATGGTCATTTTGTCATATCCATAACGCAGGAGAAGCCGTGCGGTTGCATCTAAAATCCGTTTTTCGCGGGTTTTATTCTCTGATTTTTGCGCCTTACCCATAGTGTCCTTTCTTGACTATTTGACCGAATGTTTACTACTGGTCAAATCGTACTCCTATTCGATGATAAAAAATCCCCCAGTTTTTGGGGGATAAAATGAACGGAAAATGAGTTTATTGGGTTATCTTCTTAAGGGTTCTAAGAAATATTCCCCATTACCGCCTTCAACGACCCAACCAGTGACATCTCGGTATTCGACTTGCCACCAAATGAGGTTATTGGTACAGACGGGACCATCTAATACAGTAAAACTGACCCCGCCCGGAATTTCGCCCAATTGAGCAGAATCGGATAGGGGTTGCTCATATACAATGCTGGCATCACCGGGTAAAACACGCCCGCGCGAATCAACTGCCAAGCGTGGGGGCAAATTAGCAGGGCATTGGGCGCGGTCAAACCCAAAGGTTGGGCTTGGGGTGATGGTCGGCGTGAATGTGGCTGTGGGTGTAAATGTTTCGGTTGGGCGCAATGTCGCGGTAGGCGATGGTGTGGCTGTGGGTGTATGGGTGGGGGTGGTTTCTTGAACAAAGACACCGCCTAAAAGCAACATTCTCGATTGATTTTTCCAAAGT
>CALDGT010000092.1 GCA_937942935.1 uncultured Chloroflexota bacterium
CATACGTATCAAACATCGGATGGTGTGGTGTGGAATGGGGACGGTTTGGTATTTCATCGGCAAACCGCGCAAGGTGATAGAGGCATGGTATTCACACTCGATACTCGTGCCGATGCGAGGGTGAATCGGGAAGCGTTATTTAGGTCGTTTTCGGGGTCTATCCAATTCTTTGATGCCGAAAGCCTCAAATTAGAAGATGTATCCGATTGGCGTTACGATTTTATCAACCGCCTCATCCCGTATCCGGTTATCAAAACATGGCAAAATACCACCCGTTTTGCAGATGGTATTTGGACGGTGTATCGCCCCATTAGCGATGCGTCTCGGCTCACCTTGGCGGCGATTGCTCAATTAGAAGAAAAAGATACCCAAACTGCGATGGATAACATCCTCGCAGAATTTGCCAGTGGTGGCACAGTCACTCAACGGGTTTATAATGCCGAACATCATGAATGGCTCACGGCTTCGTTTGAGGTGATTCGGTCTGGTCAACCCATGGTCGGGCGGATTTATATCACCGAATTGAATAATCGGTTGTATGCCTTCCGTTTTGAAACCCCTAAAGGGATTCAAGATGTGAGCATTTTCCGTGATTTTTTTGAGCCGATGATAGACGGGTTTGCTCCACCAAGCGATATTACCTTTTCGAGTGGCACACGCACCGCATTCGTCAAATCGGCGGTGATTACTGCTAATGATTCTTGTGGTGATGTGACTTGGAATATGCTGTGCTATGGCGGTGGACAACCGATTCAGGCATTGGTTGTAGATGATGTGGGCGAAATTACGCTCGAAACCCTCACAGAAACCCGTGATATTCAAGATATATTAGCCTTCCGTGTTGGTGTATTAGAAGATGGCACAGTAGACCCGTTCAGTGTTGCTTCGGTGAATATTCAAGCCAATATTCCCAATGCCAACACCACCGAAAATATTAAATTGATTGTGTTTGGTGGCGCGACTGTTGTTAATAAAGCGATTTTAGCCCCCGATACTGTCAATCGTTTGCAGGTCATCAATCCATTGGATATACGATTGAATATCCGTAGTATGCCATCCACCGATATATCGTATGTATCGGGGACACTTATCCCTACCCAAGAAGCGACAGCCGTTGCCCGCACAGAAGATAATTTGTGGGTGCGGGTGATGTTACCCGATAATCCGTATCAAACAGGGTGGGTGAGTGCTGAATTATTGCAGGTGGTAGATGAAACCCAGACGATAGAATCGCTCAAGGTGGGAAATCCCAATTTGCCCGATTATAGTGCCATGCAATCTATCGAGATTTTATTCGATGACCAACTCGATGAAAATGTCTCGTTGAATGGGGTACTCATCCAAACTGCCCTTAGTCAAGAGGTATTGTATTTAGAAATTAACGGCGCATTATTTGAAATTGCGGGCGGGTCAATGTTCTTTTGGCGCGGGGATGTGGCAGGGCTAGAGAGTGTTTCGACATCTGAGCAAGTAGATGCGTTTGGTGATGTGACCAGTCGTCGCCGTCCGAGTAGTTGGACATCAGAAGTGTTAAGTGGCTCGGTGCGGATTCAGATTGCCAATGCCGATGTGCAAGCCACAATTACATCGGTGGCAGGCACACAAGTCGAATTTGATGAAACTGCGAGTAATGTGCAATTGAGCGCATCGGATAGGTCGGGTGGGTCGCTGAATTCTGCATTAT
Source organism: uncultured Chloroflexota bacterium (assembly GCA_937942935.1). Classification (GTDB taxonomy): domain Bacteria; phylum Chloroflexota; class Anaerolineae; order Aggregatilineales; family Phototrophicaceae. The sequence goes on from CALDGT010000092.1 coordinate 1,685, forward strand.
CCACATCACTAGGGATTGTGCAATTGGGTGGGAATTTGACCGCAGAAGAAATTCGCCAATTGGTACAAGCACAAGGTCAGGTGAATGCGTTGGATTTGAATAATTCACAAGATTTGCCCTTCTTCTTTGGTGGGCGCGGTGAAGTATTCTATTTTAACCAGTCTTCGTTCTCAGATGAAAATGTGCTAGATTATTTGTTTAGCCAGTCAACACCAACAGAACCATGATGAAAAATGCCCCGTCTAGTTAGGCGGGGCATTTTGATATTATTCGCTGAGGGTAATCACAGCGCGGATTTGCAAGGTCTTATCTTTAACACTGGTGGTTAAGGTGGCGCTATTGAATAATTGGGCAAAAATTTCGATTTGATTGTGAATTTCTGTGGCAGTTTCTAACATTGCCTGATTCGATTCTACGCTACCAGCACTCATCGGGGTGAGCCATAACACAGCCAAATCTAACGCCGCCACCACGCTATTACGGTCTAAGAACCAATAATGAGTAGGGGTGGGCAAGGTGTAGCGCAAAGCAGTTTGATAAGTCGCGCTAGATGAAAATCCGCCATTGCCCGTCAAAATGGCGGTGGCGCTCTCGCGTGTTCCCATCACCAAAACAGCATCATTCGCGCCGATAATCACATCTACCAAGCGCCCACGTTGGGTATTGGCAGTCAATACAACCACATCACGCCCATCAATTTGTTCGGTGGTGATGGTCGCATTGGGTAGGCTATTCGCCACCATTCCCAGAAGCATAGATAATTGTGTGATTAATTTTTGCGCGTCCTCTGGATTGGTGATTTTGAAAACAAATCCAGCTTGGGTGAGCGCATTCAAATCGATATCATCAGTAGACAGAACACCACCATCTACAACAGAAGGTGCATTGAGGAGTGCTTCGATGCCATCGGGGTTATAAGTCAAATAGACCGCAAAATCGCTAGAGAGGAGCAAGTCGAAGATATTGAATCCTAAGATTTTATCCAATTGACCCAATTGTGCTTGAACATCTTGTCCTGTGTTTTGTGAGGCTTGCGCCACGATGAGATTCAAGAGGGGCAATACATTGGTGCCATGAAGGACGGCAGTTGCATCGGCGGGGATGTATTGGGTGAAGGCGGTGTCAATTGGCACATTGATATAATTTAAAATATCATCCGAGACCCCTAGTTGCACAATATCCAGTGTTGCCGAAACACCATCCACAATGGTCGCGCCGATGGCTGTGTATCCGCCGTAGAAGGGGGCGAGTTCCATGGGGGTTGTATTGAGGGATGATTGCATCAAGGCTTGGCTATCGGAGATGAGCATGATGTTATAACTACCAGCCGATAATGCGCCCACTGCCGCTTGAAAATCGGGGTTATTGGCGAGTGAATCGGTTGGATTGCCATTGAAGGGGATTAAGTCGCGTTTGGTGGCGATATAAGCGCTATCATCGCCGACAGCAATTAGGGTTGGGGTATTGCTATTGCTATAAACGGTAAAATTGCCTTCTGTAGATACCTCTAATGCGCCACGTCCTGCATTTTCGATGAATGCTTCTGCAAGTTCACGATTCGCAATATCAACGATGATGAGAGTCTCAACCAGAGAACTTTCACCCTGATACATACCAATGCCGATTTTATCCCCCAACCATGGGCGGATGGTCGTCTGAAAATCGCCTTCTAACCCCGCAGATTGTACCGCCATATCGAGCGATTGATACAAACTAACATCATTAGCTGGCACACCAACGATGCTTAAGATACTACTAACGCCATCTGCCAATTGATTAAAAATGCCGTCTAATTGGTCTAAATAACCCGCATCAGTGCGGATAGCGGCGAAAACTTCTGCGCCTGCTGGTATTTGGTCTGCGAAAAATGCGTTATCCAAATTGGCTTGGACAGGGCTTGCTTGAACAGTAGATATGCCCATGATGAATAACAGGCTCATCAGAAAAGCCAGAATGTACCGTTTCATGAATTGCTCCTTTGATGTGAATTAAGAAACAAGATTAGGATAGAGGGCGCAACTATAGTTGCGCCCCGATGGTGATTTATTCGGTCAATGTGACGACTGCACGCAAGAATAAGATGCCTTCTTTGCTACTGAGTGATATGGTGGCATTATCAAAAATTTGCGAGAATGCTTGGAGTTGTGTTTGTAAGTCCATTATGCTCAACAATATTAACCGCGCTCGTTCACGGCGTAATTCTTCTTGGCGGGCAAGTTCTTCTGGGGTGGGAGTGGATGTGCCAAGATTGGTAATGATATTATCAAAGACATTGCTGATGTTCGGTCCCAAAAGACTCAAGATTGTTAATAACCCGCTTAGGCTATTACGGTCTATGAACCAATAATGGGTCATGCTTGGCAAGGTATAACGGAGCGAGTTTTGGTAGAAGGGGTTGCTATCAAAACGCCCATTCCCCGTGAGGATGGCTGTGGCGCTTTCGCGCGTGCCGATAACCATCACCGAACTATTTGTCCCCATGATTAATTCTAATGATTCCATGCCAACCGATTCTGCCCTTATAACCAGCGCCATATTGCCAGCAATTTCTTCTTGGCTAACTGTGACCCCAGCATTTGCGCCCATCATGTTATAGAGGTTATAAACTTGGTCAATAAAAGATTGGGCTTGTCTTGAATCTGGAATTTCAAAAATATATCCAAAATCCAAAAGGCTGGTAATATCAACGGGTGCTGTCGAACCTTCGGTGTTGATTATTTCTAATTGTCTGTTGATAAGCGATTCTAACCCTTCCGACTTATAGGTGACATACATCGCAAAATCGCCAGATAGGAGCAAATCAACCACATCAATGCCAAATAGGGTATAGGCTTGGTCTAATTGCGCCCGCATATCTTGTCCTGTTTGGGCAGATATTAAATCTATCAGCGCATTATATGGCGCGAGCAAGTTCGTCCCATGAATGACCCCTGTTGCATTGGCAGGGATATATTGGGTGAAGGATGGGTCTACTGGTGTATTGATAAGGTTCATAATTTCGGGGGGTAAACCGACTTGTGCAAAGTCAATGGTTGGAGAAACCCCATTCACAATGGTTGCGCCGAGCGCCGTGTACGCATCTGGCAACAAGGCTTCAATGCTTTGGCGTGTGCTAATGCGGTTATTATCCATCATTTGGGCGAGGATACTGGTATCACCTGCCACCAAAATATTGTAATTGGCAGATGGTAATGCCCCGACTGCTTTTTGGAAATTGGGGTCGTTGCTGAGTGTATCACTGGGCGCACCATCAATAGGGAGGAGTTCTGGTCGCATTGCAATATAAATAGCATCATCGTTAATCCCAATAAGGGTCATGCCATCACCCATTGCATAAATGCTAAAATTGTCTTCAACGGTTACTTCAGTTTGTCGGCGTGATGTATTGATGATAAATGCCTCAACTAATTCGCGGTTGCTATGGTCTATGGCGATGAAAAAATCTTGTACCACATCTTCACCCCAATATAACCCGAATGCCATGCTAGACCCCAACCATGGGCGAATATCAGTCTCAAAATCAATATCGAGGCGTGAGGATGCCAATACCTGATTAATCAGTTGATGAACACCAAATCCTTCTTCGGGGATGTTGATATTCGGTATTGTTTCTGATAATTGTGTGACGATTTTTCCCAAAATGCCATCTAACTCGTCTAAATAAGCGTCATCGGTACGAATTGCCATGTATAAATCTGCGCCGATTGGCATTTGGTCTGCAAAAAACGCATTTGCGAGTGATACATTGGTTGGACTCGCCTGTGCAATTGCCGATGACAAAATAAATATCAATCCAATTAAAAAGAGTGTTGTGAGTCGTTTCATATCATGCTCCTTTAGTGAACGATTATATAAACGATATGAGGGTGGCATTTGTTCCACCCTCTTTTATATACGTAAATTATATACGTAAATTACGGAGCGAGAGTGACATTCATCCTCATGAGGAATGTGCCATCTGAATTGATGCTGGTGGTGATGGTGCTTGTGTTGAAGAGGCTAAAAATACGATTTCCCATGTCTTGTAATTGCCGAATTTGTGATTCAGACATACTAGACGATGATTCTTCATCAAAATCTCTGCTATTTCCATTCAATTCATCAACGATGTTATCAAAAACATCGCCGATGACAGGTCCTAAGAGAGTCAAGCCGATGGTCATCTGTAATATCTCGCGGTCTAAATAGGCGAGGGCGGTGGTATTAGACAGCATGTAATTGCGGGCATCTTGATAGCGGTTAAATCCATTTAGGCGACCATTGCCTTCGAGGGCATTTTTGGCGCTATTGTATGTGCCGATGACTAATACATCATTATTTGCGCCGATGACTAATTTTAGTGGTAATCCCTGCCCAGATAAATCAATCACAATCGTGTTTGCCCCGCCAATTTGTTCACGGTCAACCCGCAACCCAACCTGACCACCTGCGAGTCCCATTAATCCCGCCAATTTTTCGACCAGATTACGCGCTTTTTCGCCGTTGGTGGCTTTGATGAGGATGCCTGCTTCTACCCCTAAATCACCCGATAATGCGCTGGTTGGATTGGAGATGAGGCTAATAATGCGGTTGGTATCTACAGCGATATAAATTGCATAATCGCCTGTGAGCCATTCCAAAATATCGGTTTGCAAATTTAGCCCGATGATAGACATGGCGGAATCAACTTGACTGAGCAATTCGCCTGCCATTTCATTTCCTGTGGCGGTGGTGCGGATTAAATTCAATCCTATATCATAGGCTTGTTTGAGATTTGAGCCTTGCACCATCATCGCTGTATTTTCTGGCATAAAACGGGCAAAATCGAGGTCAATAGGTGTCGAAATTGCTTTGAAGGCTGTATCACCAGATGTTGAGGGTTTTATTGCCATATCAATTGTGAACGAACGACCATCTAAAATGGTCGCGCCAGCGACTAATGTGCCATCCATGCCGAGTGCATTCACTGCCCGTAAAACTTGCCCACCCAAACGCATGGCACTGAGAAGTGACCCTACATTGGCATAAACAGTCACATTATAGCCACTAGCAGGTAATACACCGAATGAGGATGTGAATTTAGAATCGGCAGAGAGTGGGTTAGATGGTGCTGTAATTGGGATAAGACTCCCTATTGTGGCAATATAGAGGGCATCATTGCTCACTGCAATCGCTTGGCGGTTGCTTTCTGGCTCATCCGATGGATAGTAATAGGTGAAAATGGTGAAATTGCCATTTTGTGATTCTGTCCAATTCTCTGGATAGGTGATGAAATTGGCACGCACAAATTTGAGGGCTTCATCTTTGTTGGTGATAGCAATCGCCATTAAAATATCTGTACCATATCCATCGAGGCGCATAGAACCGCCGATGGCGACATTATCCCCCAACCATGAGCGAATTGCGCTATTAAAATTCAAACCCAATTCGCCTTGTTGCACCAACTGGTCTAAAAGGCTTTGTAGGGTGATGCTCTCAATGCCTTGTGATGTGCCAACCGTTTCGCGCAAGATTTGTGCAACCGGGTCGCGGAAGCGCACAAAAATATCATTTAGGGTGTTGATATATCCGTCATCTGTCCGCATTGAGGCGTACATGCTGAATGTATTGGGCATTTTATCTGCGCCATAAGTGCTGGCTAATGCGCCACCGCCTCCCCGACCTAATACCAAAAATGCGATGAGACCAATTAGCACGAC
>CALDGT010000093.1 GCA_937942935.1 uncultured Chloroflexota bacterium
TCTTATTAGACCGCCTTAAAAGTGAGTATGATGAAACCACAATCGCACGGTTGGAAGCCCTAAACGACCCAACTGTGTTTAGCACAGATAGCCCGCCAACACGCCACCTGTTCATTATCATTGACCACTACGAAAATAGTGATGCTCAAATGATGAAATTAGCCCACTATGCTCGGTTATTATATCGTAAACAAAATTTGCATTTTGTTATCACTGCCTCTATAGAGAAACAAAGTGACCGCAATGATACGCTTATCCGCGAGTTAAATAACACCCGAGCATGGCTTATTCTGCAAGCCACCGAAAATTTAAATATCAGTTTGGGCAAAGTTCCTGCACCTATTGGTGATGCAGAAGTTCCGCCCGGACGTGGGAATATTTGGCGCCCTAGTGGCTATGAATTGGTGCAAATTGCCCTGCCCTATAATCCTATACAGTATGAAGATAATGAGGCAATTGCGAATGAACTCGATGCTCATATTGCCAATCTTATCCAAAGATACCCAACACCTGCACAATGGCATTTTATTGGCGACCTCGCTCTCATCAATCCGCCCAAAGCCATCCCCACCCCACCCAAAGAAGAAGCCTCATCTACAAGTACCCCGCCCACACAGCCCATACCTGAATCGGATGAGGGTAAGCCTAAAAAATATGATGAGGCTAAAAATGCCCTTCTTAACTATAAGGCTGATGAAAAAAATGAGTAACGGTGAGCCAGAGCATGTTGTGATTTTGATAGAAATTGCACAGTTGTCACAACCGATTGAAGCAGAGGTTTTGCCAACTGTGATTATTCAAAAATTGATTGATAAATTGGTGATTGATTGTCAGCTACCCCGCCAAAAATACGAACTGATTCGTAAAGATAATCTGGCTCGGCTTGACTCGCAACGCACCATTGGGCATGAAGATATTCAAACCAATACATGCTTAATTTTGCAACCCTATCAACCCATCATAGAATGCAAACCCATCACCAGTCATAAACGAGTGCCGTTTGCGACTGGTGATAGTCGTGCAAGTTTACAATTTTTTGGACGACAAGATACCATCCCACTCAATTGGCATCCTGCCATTTTGGGGCGATATGATGATGACCCTCAAAAAAATGTGTTATTGGCATTAGATGTGTCGCGCATTTTCCCTAGTGACCTCAGTGTATCGCGGCATCATGCTTATATTTCGTATCGGGCGGGTGAATATTATTTATGCCATCTCTCAGAAAAAGGTCGGACTTATTTGAATGATGAATTAGTCAAAAAGAACCGCGCCTATCGCCTGAGAGGTGGCGATAATATTCGCCTCAGTAAAAGTATTTTATTGATATTTTTATTGTGGTAAGAGATTGAAATTTAGGAAAAAATTCATAAATCTTTGTTGGTATTTTTGAATAATGAGATATATGATAAAACATAGAGGCGGTTAATCAGAAAGAGAATCACCATGAAATGCTGGCTGATTTGTTTTATGAGTTGGGTAATTATTATATTTGGGGTTTCACCCGTGAGGGCACAAACCACAACAACACGCTTAGGCGAGCCTTTTGTAGAGATTATCACTACAGATATTAATTTTCCGACCATCTCTTTAGGTATTCGCGCTCAGATGAGTGATTACAACATTTTGCCAGACCTTACCAAAGAACAAATTCAGATTGACGAAAGACACGACCCCTATTCGGTAAGCCTAACCACCCGCGATAATAGCCTTGCTACCGTGTTTGTGTTAGATACCAACGACCCTAACGGTATTGAAGAAGAATTATATCGGCAGATACTCAATAAATATATGCGCGATGTGCATCGAACAGGAGACCGCGTGTTTGTAATTGGGTTAACTGGCGAGCGTGATTATGACTTAAATCAGTTCAGTGATATGAACGCCTTATTTAATGCTTTTATGCAAGGGACATTTGAGGTTAGTAACTTTACCAACGCAAATATCCTAACTGATAAACTAAATTTGGCAATCTCACGCTTAAGTGCCGATATACCTGTGGGAAGTAAAGCGCAAATTATTTATGTGCATAGTTATGTTGGCACAGACAACCAACGCCAAGTCACATTTAGCCATCAACGAATTCCATTATATGTCATCCAAGCCCGTTATTACACTCGTGAAGATGGATTAACCAATTTGGCAACAGCAGGCACAATAGATTTGACAGTAGATGACATTAATGATGTCCCCACCGTCATTCAAAAT
>CALDGT010000094.1 GCA_937942935.1 uncultured Chloroflexota bacterium
AAAATTTGGGTCTAAGCGTGGGTCATATTACACCCTCAAAAAGTCATCACAATTAGATGAATAAGATACAGGGGCTATTGCTCATTATCTGCTATTCATGAGAAGATGTGTATAAATCAATCATTCACCATGAGGTTGATTTTATGCGTCTTATATCTCGCCTATTTGCACTGATAATTATTATCCTTTTATTAGGGATTCGCCCTACCCCCACATTCAGCGCCCCAACAGCACAGACATTGCCTACCAATCTCATTAATTTACCACACGGATTCAAAATCACCGAGTTTGCAACAGGAATCCCCCAAGCCCGTATGATGGCGCTTGGCACAAATGGCACATTATTCATCGGGACACGCACCAATACCGTTTATGCCATACCCAACGCCACCAGCACCACACAAGCAACACAAATTATCCCAATAGTGACCAATGTGAACAGTTCTAGCGGGGTCGCCTTCAGAGATGGCTCACTATATGTCGGCGCAGATGGTCAGGTATTGCGCTACGATAATATTGAGGCGAATTTGAATAATCTACCCGCACCTGTGGTCGTGAATAACACCATTCCCGCTTCACATGGCGCACGTACCATCCGATTTGGTCCCGATGGTAAATTATATATCAAGGTTGGCGCACCATGTAATGTGTGTGAAGAAAGTGCGGGGTTATATTCTGCAACGATTGTACGAATGAATCCAAATGGGACAAATATCGAAATTTATGTGCGTGGCACACGCAACGCGGTTGGATACGATTGGCATCCCATCACCAATGAATTATGGTTCACGAATAATGGGCGTGATGGGCTTGGTGATGAAATTCCCCCAGAAACCCTAAATCGTGCTACCACCATTGGGCAAAATTTTGGCTTTCCCTACTGCCATTCTGGTTATATCCAAGACCCAGAATATGGGCATTTATTCGCTTGTAATCAATTTACACCACCCGCCCAATTATTACCCGCCCATGCCGCGCCATTGGGAATGCGCTTTTATACAGGCGCATCATTTCCGACTGACTATGTGAATCAGGTATTCATCGCAGAACATGGTAGTTGGAATCGGAGCAGTAAAATTGGGTATCGGATTAGCTTAGTACGCCTTGATGGGGCATCACAAGCGATTAGTTATGAAACATTTGCCGATGGATGGTTGCAACCGGGCGATAATGTTTGGGGCAGACCGGTAGATATTCAGGTCATGCCAGATGGCGCAATGCTCATCTCTGATGATTACGCCAACGCCATTTATCGGGTACAATATATTTGTTCATTAGCAGGATTCGGTGGACAAATTTTTGGCGAACAAGATCTACAACATCAGATTCAAACGCATGTAGATAATCGTCCTGCCGATTGGTCAATTCAAAGTGCATTCATAGATTTGGTCAATTGTGGCATTGTTGCTATCATCACCACAGAATCGGGTGAAATTGGGCTAGTGAAAGTATCTATTGCCGATGGAAATAATGGTCTCATACAACTCACTGTAGATAAAATCACCTCATTAGATGGCACATCGCTCATGAGTTTGGCTTATCAATCGGCGATTAAAG
>CALDGT010000095.1 GCA_937942935.1 uncultured Chloroflexota bacterium
GCAGAGGTCGAAAGCAATACCGAGCGTATTCTGATTATTGACGATGACCCTGCCTCAATCCGATTGCTCACACAATTGCTCAATCAAAATGGGTCGTATCGGGTATTCTTTGCCGAAAATGGCACAGAAGGGATTTCAATGGTGGCGCGTCGTCGCCCAGACCTGATTATCCTCGACTTGCGGATGCCCGGTAAAGATGGGTTCGCTGTTTTAGAAGAATTGCGCTCAAATCCGGAGACGGTGAATATCCCCGTGATTGTCGTCACTGGCGAATTGAACTTGAATTCTGATGAACAAACTTTGCTCTCGAATATCCATATCTTGTATAAAACCGATATTAGCCAAGAACAATATGACCGCTTTATTCAAGATGTGCGTCGCCACCTAGATACAGGGGGAAATAATTAATCATGATTCGCACCAAAACCATCACTCTCGAATGTACATACTGCCACACCATGACACCCCTCCATGAATTTAAGGGAGGGTGTCCAAATTGTGGTGAAACAATCGTTGAAGCCCGTTATGCGATGGACGAAATTGATTTTAAGGTGTGGGCGAATGATTTACGCAACCGTGCCGCCGATTTATGGCGTTATCATGAGATTTTGCCTGTCTATGATACCGAGAATATCATTAGTTTGGGGGAGGGGGGAACCCCTCTCATTAAATCTCGCGCATTAGCCGCCAGTTTGGGGCTAAAAAATTTGTACCTCAAAGATGAACGTCAGGGACCCACAGGCAGTTTCAAAGACCGTCAGGCGGCGGTTGCGATTTCTGCCTTGGTCGAGATGGGCATAGATGAAGTGGTTGTCGCCAGCACAGGCAATGTCGCTATCGCTTATGCCGCCTATGGCGCACGCGCAGGCATTAAGGTCTGGGCATTTTTTCCACGTTTAACCCCCAATGATAAAATGCGCGAAGCCGCCCTCTATGGTGCCGAAGTCATCAAGACGACTGGTAATTATGACCAAACCAAAATCTTGGCGGCACAATTTGCTCGTTCCAAAGGTGTCTTTTTGGATAAAGGGATTAAAAGTGTCGCCGCCATTGAAGCCATGAAAACCATGTCTTATGAAATTGCGGAGCAATTAGGGCGTTATATGGAAGGTGGCAAACGGTGGCATGTGCCAGATTGGTTTTTGCAAGGGGTTAGCGGTGGCATGGGTCCGATTGGGGTGGGGAAGGGCTTCCGCGAGATGTATGATGCGGGCTTGACCGATAGAATGCCTGCATTTGGCGTGATTCAATCCACTGGATGCGCCCCGATGGTAGAAGCATTTGCGCGTGGGCAACGGGTCGCTACACCGATTGAAAAATCGAAGACGATTATTGCCACCCTCGCCACAGGTGACCCCGGACGCGCTTATGAATTATTATATGATTATGTCAATGATTATGGGGGGCATTTTATCTCTGCTACCGATGAAGAAGCCTTCCAAGCGATTCGCCTTTTGGCGCGGACAGATGGTATATCGGTTGAACCCGCCACAGGGGTGACTTTTGCGGGATTGTTCAAATTGGTGCAACAAGGCATTATCAAACGAGATGATGTGGTTGTGGTGAATGTCTCTGGACATACACTCCCTGTCGAAAAGACCATTTTGGGCGAACAATGGCAAAAGTTGGTAGATTTATCGGATACACAAGAAGCAGTTGCCTTGCCACCAGAAGAAAGTTTAGTGCAGGCGATAGATACTGTAGACAAAAAGAATAAGCAAATTGTCGTGATTGAAGATAACGAAGCCGCCGCCCGTTTGATGAGCCGAATTTTGGAAAGCCGCGATGATTGCGAAGTGCATTTGGCACATAATGGTCGGGCTGGCTTGAGCCTCATCCGTCAAATTTCGCCCGATATGGTTATCACCGATTTGATGATGCCCGATGTTGATGGGTTTCAGGTGATTGAACAAATGAAAGCCGATGCAGGATTATCACATATCCCGATTGTCGTGGTAACAGCTAAAGAATTGACAGTGAAAGAACGCGCTCAAATTGATGGTAAAATAGATATGTTGTTGCAAAAAGGCTCGTTCTTAGATGATTCATTTGTGCAAAACTTAATCGAGAAGTTGCGCTAAGGATTTTTTATGACCCAACCACCAAAAATTTTATATATAGAAGATGACCCTGCGAGTGGAAAATTAGTTGAGCGCATGTTGAATCATGCGGGGTATCGGGTATTGCTTGCAGAACGTGGCTTGTTGGGCATTGATATTGCCAGAAGCGAATTTCCAGACCTCATCCTCACTGATATTAACTTACCTGATATGAGCGGGTATGAGGTAGCAACTGCCTTACGTGCAGAAGAACGCTTTGCCGATATTCCGATTGTCGCATTAACCGCGCTGGGTCCCAGCGCCCAAGATATGGCGATGGCGGCAGGCATCACAGGGTTTTTATCGAAGCCAGTAGATATAGAGCAACTGGTCACACAATTGCAATATTATCTACAAGGCGGTCAAGATAAAATAGATTCTGAGCGCCTTTTTTCTGCCCAAGTGAAATATACCCGCGAAGTCGTCTCGCGGTTAGAAGGCAGAATCCGCGCCCTAGAAGAAGCCAATGATGCACTCAAACGATTGGATGGCATGAAAGAAACGTTCATCCAAGTGACAGCACATGAACTCCGTACACCCCTCACCCTCATTTATGGTTATAGCCGATTATTAGAAGACCATCCAACCGTCAATAAAATGTCGGAATATGACCAAAGTGTAAAATTACTCATCGAAAGTCTATCTGAATCTATCACACGGATGCAACGGGTCATCGAAGAAATCCTGATTATCAGTCGTATCATGACCAAACAAATAGACCTCGCATTGTCTCCTACCAATATGAGCCAATTGGTGACGCGCATTTTAGAATCGTATGAAGACCCACTCCAACAACGCAAACTCACGGTTCATTTTGATGCCACACAGTGGCCCCGCCAAACTCAATTGGATACCGAACTCATCCGCATTGCCGTGAGTAATCTCATCAGCAATGCCATTAAATATACTCCTGATGGCGGACACATCTATCTGCGCTCACAAACGACCAGCGAGCAATTTATGTTTTCGGTGCGCGATACAGGAATTGGGATTGATGTTGCCGACCAGAAACGGATTTTTGAGCAATTTGGCTCGCTTGGCGATGTTAAATTGCATAGCACCAGCAAAACGGCTTTTGGTGGGGGTGGTTTGGGTCTAGGATTGCCGGTTTGCAAAGGTATCATCGAAGCACATGGGGGGAAAATTTGGGTCGAGAGTCAGGGGCGAGACCCAGATACATGCCCGGGTAGCCAATTTATGGTGACATTGCCTTTGGTTGTCCAACGCCCGCGCCCCGTGTTGAGTCGGATAACCAAATAAATGCAATCAGACCAACATCATACAACTTTGCGCGATGTGGTGACTGTATTTGCCGCTCCCGTGTTTTTGGGATTCGCCCCATTGTTTGGCAAGCTCGCCATCCGCACAGGGATTGACCCATTCACAGTTGCCGCCCTTCGTACTGCCATCGCTGTCGTCATTTTGTGGGTGTTGTACTTTATCTTTTTTCGGCGGTATATCTATATTTACCCCGCAGGGCTATTGGGGTGTGTCGTCATCGGCACAATTAACGGCATTGGGTCACTCTTTTATTATGGTGGGTTAGGGCAATTAGATGCGTCTTTGGCGCAATTACTCAATGGGATGTATTTGGCATTTGCTGTCCTTATTTCTCATTTTGGTGGGGAAAAAATAGATAGGCGCACGATGATTCGGGTTGGGTTGGCGCTGTTCGGCATTTTGCTGATTACTGGCTTTGGGTCTAAACCGATTAGCTGGCTTGGCGTGGGATTTATGCTGGCGAATGCGTTGATGTTTGCGGGGACAGTCGTCCTAAGCCAATATGTGTTATACGAAATGCCTGCCCCAACGGTCACACTATACATCCTCACGACAATGGGTTTGGTTGTGATGATGGTTTGGCTGGCTGTCGGAGACCCCATCCCCGTACCTATTTTAGAAAATGCACTTCCGCCGATTATCGCACTTGGCATCACCACAGCTACCGCTAGGTTATTTTTATTCGCAGGGGTCAAAATATTGGGCGGAATGCAAACCGCCGTCCTCGCCATCACCGAAATTGCGGTGGCAATTGTCTTGGCGGTGGTCTTTTTGGGTGATAGATTCACGCCCATACAAACGATTGGTGTGATTATCCTCTTTTCTGGGATATTGCTCATCCGCGCCAGAGATTTGCGTTCACATGGGTTTAATCCAAATGCGTTGGTGGTGGCAAATTTATCGAGCGTGCAATTTCAGCGCATCGCTTTTCACCGCGCCTTCGGCACAAAAGAGACCGATAACGAGGCGGGGATTATGGCACAAATCACTACTCAAGAATTGGTCGCCATCCAACGGATGATGGGCGCGGAGAGTGGTGGTATTGACCCGTTTCCCATTCGCAAGGGAAATCAGCTCAATGCCAGTATGCTCCCCACCGAAGCCGAAATTCAAGCGGAATATCGCAAAATTTTAGAGGCGCAAGAAATCATCATCCCGCCTGAACTACAATGGGAGGATAGTGATGAAATGCCTGCCATCAATACCGATGAAGATGGCGGAGAAATATCCCCGTCAAATCCTGATGAGTTACATTAAGTAACGCGAATTATGGTTAAGGTTATTTGTATTTAACCCCACATCCAACCCCCTCCACAAGTGAATTAAAACCCGCCTGAAAATAGGTTTTCACCCCCATGCAATGGGGAAAGGGGGAGCGGGGATTGATTTTGCAGACTTACTTATTATCCATAACTGACGTTAATTAGGATAATGTATCATGACCAGTGATGCACCTGTGCGGTCAGATAAATCTTGTGGCAGACTTCCAAATAACAATCGAAACCGACTGCGCGACCCGCTACTGGGGACAAGTACCAACGCATTGGGATTAATCCCGTCACTCAAATGCCCCGCATCCTGATGAATACCGGGCAGGACGGTTGGCTTGGTCTCCCATGCAGAGATGAAAGAGTTTACTTCATCCATATAGGTTTTATGTGCCTTAATGACCAATGGCACATTAATGGTTTGCGCGATATGTTGAGAGATGTTCAAAATTTCTGATAGCGCACTATTGGGAATACTTCCTTCTGTGATGATGAGCATCACCTCTTTTTTGACCAAAATAGACGATGTGATTTTGCTCACAAATACAGGAATTTTTGATTCCCACACCACCTCATCCATAATTGTCCCAAATATGGTATTAAACACAGTGCCATCACCACTCCAGCCTAAAATCATCATGCTGGCGTTATGCTCAACAGCACTATGCAAAATCCCTTTAGAAATTGAATAATCTATGCGGTAAATGGGCTGAACATCTACCTCTGCGAGTTGTAATGCCGATGCAGTATCCATCATCTGTTTTACATGCCGTGTCGCAGAGGCTTGTTTATCACTCGTGCGGGTGATTTTGAGGGGGAGCAATGTCCCTTTGTTGGTGGTGGCGAGGATGCTGGCGAGGCGCAACAAATTTTCTTGTGAATTGGGGTTTGAAATCGGCACGAGAATGCGACTAAATAGGGCAGGTTTGCTTTTTACTTCGGGCTGTATCTCTTGTTGATTGAGAATCCGTTGCCCAAAGCGTTTGACAAGGATTGGTGATGTCACACAGGTGAATAAAATCATCAGGACAGCACCATTGAATACCGCAATATCAAAAATTCCCAATTCTACCCCGACCAGTGTTGCGGCTAATGTAGATGCCGCTTGTGCTTGTGATAATCCCCACATGACTTGAACTTCATCATTGGTGTAGTCATAAATTTTGGCGGTGAGCCATGCGGCGATATATTTAGTCACATAAACGGCGATAACCATCAAAATCCCGATGAGTAGCGCCCGACCATCGGTGAAAAAGATGCCAACATTAAGCAACATGCCGATATTGAGTAAAAAGATGGGAATGAAGAATG
>CALDGT010000096.1 GCA_937942935.1 uncultured Chloroflexota bacterium
TAGATGAAGGTTGGGGGTTATTTCTTTGGGATGGTGAGCAAGTTATTGAGATAACACGCGGGCGAGAAATTTATGGAGAATGGCTGGCTGGAATGGAACAAGCGATAGTTTGTTCTAGTGGTTAATTGTGATAACAATCAAAAACAGGCGATTGATTATCGCCTGTCTTGATGTGTGGGTCCAATAGGATTCGAACCTATAACCAACCCGTTATGAGCGGGTAGCTCTGCCGTTGAGCTATAGACCCAGATATGCGACTTGTCTAAAAAGTGGGGGATTGTCTTGAAGCGGGTAACGAGATTCGAACTCGTACTGAGACCTTGGAAGGGTCGCGTGCTACCATTACACCATACCCGCAAGTTCGGTAAAATCTGTCGGGGTACCCAGACTCGAACTGGGGACCTCTGCGTCCCAAACACAGCGCGCTACCAACTGCGCTATACCCCGAACTAAAGGCATTGTATCATAACATAGCATGGTTGTCTATGTGTTTTTTGGGTGTAGTGACATGAATATTCACATCACTACACAAAATAACTGCTATTTGTGCGCCCCTGTGCCATTAGAACGGTCTTGACCATTCCATGTATAGGTATCGCCACGGATGAACGCCTCTAACATCTGACGCGCCACATCATCGGGTGGTTGGATGGGGGGTGATTTGAAGAAGTATGAACTGGGTCCTTCAAGCGAGCCTTTTAAGCCTCTATCTAACCCAATTTTTGCACAGCGCACCGCATCAATAATCACGCCTGCGCTATTGGGGCTATCTACCACTTCGAGTTTGAGTTCGATATTGAGTGGCACATCCCCAAATGTACGCCCCTCCATGCGGATATATGCCCATTTGCGGTCTTCTAACCACGGGACATAATCGCTGGGTCCGATATAAACATTATTCGCGCCAACATCATAATGCAATTGGCTGGTGACGGCATTGGTTTTGCTGATTTTTTTGCTTTCCAAGCGTGTGCGGTCAAGCATATTGTAAAAATCCATATTCCCGCCGACATTCAATTGGCTGGTGCGTTCCAATTTGACCCCGCGGTCTTGGAATAGGTTGGTCAACACACGATGAACAATCGTTGCACCGACTTGACTTTTAATATCATCACCCAACACAGGCAAACCACGTTCTTCAAAGCGTTTTTGCCAATAGGGTTCACGCGAAATGAATACCGGAATCGCATTCACAAACGCGCATCCTGCATTCAGGATTTGCTCTACATACCATTTTGTGGCTTGTTCGCTACCCACTGGCAAATAACTCACCACAACATCGGTTTTGGTATCTTTGAGCAATTGGGTGATGTTGACGGTGCTACCGGGCGCTTTGGTGATTTTTTGCGATAGATAGGGACCCAAGCCATCATGAGTCATCCCGCGTTCTACGGTTACGCCTGTGGTGACAGGTACTTCTGCGAATTTGACGGTGTTATTTTGACCTGCCCAGATGGCAACACCCAAATCTTTGCCGACTTTTTCGACATCAATATCAATGGCGGCAGAAAACTCAATATCACGGATACGGTATCCGCCTAAATTGTTGTGCATGATACCGGGGATGAATTCATCATCGGTGGCATCTCGATAATAATGAACACCTTGCACCAGCGATGAGGCACAATTACCTACGCCGATGATGGCGACACGGACTTTTTTATCACTCACAGTTATATACTCCTATGTGACTTGTCCACATTCCGAATGTGTCTATGATAAAAAATGCGGACATTATTTAGAATACCTAATTACCCATTTTCTTACATAATTGCCTAAATACGCACACTCATATCTAAAATGAGCGATTGCCCATGATAAAATCCATCACCATCGCAATGGAGCATCCCCTCATAGTGTGCATCTAACCAGTCCCAAAGCGGGTCTAAGTGGTTATGCACAACATCGGCATCATCTGCATCGCCATCACGCCAAACAGCAGAAACAGCCACCATCTGCCCCGCCGATTGAATATTTTCTATGACAATCCCTTTTTTCTCGTCCTTGCTATGGCTGAGTAACT
>CALDGT010000097.1 GCA_937942935.1 uncultured Chloroflexota bacterium
CGGTGAAAATAGTTGCACAAGATACCGCCACCCTGCCCCGCAGTCCATCGGGAAGGCTTAAAACAGCATTCCCGTTTTGCGATGGATAAACTGTGCCAACTTCTAATTCACGAATCCGCTTGGTACTTAACCGATAATCCCGATTAAAGCAAAAGGCGTTATAGCTAATATCCTCATGAGCATCCAAAATAATTGGAGTATATGATTCACTAATCCATCTGCTTATCTCTGACATACGATTCACTCCATGCCAACATACTACGGATTCGGTCAGATACCATATCAATCGCCACAGTGTTATGCCCACCTTCGGGGATAATCACATCGGCATAACGTTTGGATGGTTCGACAAATTTGAGGTGCATTGGGCGAACAGTCGTCAAATATTGTTGAATAACCGATTCTGCTGAACGTCCCCGTTCTTTGATATCCCGTTGCAAGCGCCGAATAAAACGCAAATCGGCATCGGTATCTACAAAGATTTTGATGTCAAATAATTCGCGCAAATCGGGGTCACTAAAAATAAGAATCCCTTCTACCAAAATAATTGGTTGTGGTCCGACAGGAATTGTAATTTCAGTACGCCGATGACGGGTAAAATCGTAGGTCGGGATTTGAACAGGCTTCCATTGTTGTAAATTTTTGATATGTTCGATGAGGAGTGTCGTTTCGAGAGAATCGGGGTGGTCGAAATTGATTTCACGGCGTTGCGCTTCTGGCATCAGGGATAAATCTTTATAATAGGCATCATGTGGCAAATAAGCGATGTGATGATGTCCTACCCGTTGTAGCAAGGCATTAGAGATAGTTGTCTTACCTGACCCAGTGCCACCTGCAACAGCTAATGTTAAGGGGCGTGGTCTGCCATCATGAAGGAGTGCATTTTCGTCTGACATCTTTGTCCTCTGCCCATAATAAGTGCGTGCCATTGTTAAAAATATGGCACGCCTAAGAAAATTCAGTGGTTATCTTGATGATATGCTATCATCTCATAGAGGTTTTTTCAAATCATTAGAAACACAAAATCATAAATTCAAACACCATATTTATGACGTAATACATCAAAAACCCATCCCATCTGAAGCCTTAAATGGGTTTGCTGACCATCTAACATCCGTTGCAAAATCACTCCCGCCAATAATAAATAGATAGTCATTGCCTCATCTACATCAATCCCTAAAAAATTGGCAATCGCTTTTGCATATTGTTGGCTGGCATGATTCATCTTGAACCAATCATCCGCTTTTGGTCGAAGGCGGGCATAATCCATCAAAATATAATATTGGTGTATATAGTCATCTTCTTGCGACTCAATATAGTCCATAAAAATGGATAATTTTTCATCAAATGGTAATCCATCGCTACTAAATGTATGCAACTGGTCAATATCAGAGCGCACAACAAAATCGGCAACACCTTCAAATAAGGCTTCTTTGGTGGGGAAATAATGATATAAAGCACTTTTAGAGATATTCAGTGCCTTTGCAATATCGCGCATTCCAAGTCCGTTATACCCATGCTCAACAAACAAATTCATTGTCTTTTGAATAATGCTCAGGCGGTATGCCTCTGAATCTACAATTTTGGGCATAAATTACTTCTCCCCCCGTTGTCGTACTTGATAATGGTCTACAGAAAAACACACAATTAGCTTGAACAAATATAAATAACCAAAGATTTGGAGTGTGATGGGCAAACTAAACAAAAATGTGATGAGCATCATTCCTATCACATAAAAAGCGGTCGCAAGTGGGCGCTGTAATTCGGGTTGTTGGGTTAACAAAATGATACCCGAACAGACCATCATATAACCGTATAAAACCAGCGAAAAAAACCAATTTGTGTTATCGAGTATCCAAACCAATACCAGTGGTTGAATAATATGGATACCGATAAAAACAAAGCGTGTGCGAATTGGTTGACGCATATACCATTGATTTGTAGAGGCTGTGCAATTTGAAACGACCCCGCCAACCACATCCCAAGTCAATGCAAATAACAAAATGAGTTGCCACCACGCCAAAGACCGATTGATATAGACGATACAGCTCGATACAAAAATCCCTGCCCCATGTATGAGCAAAACATCGCTCAGTCGTTGATTATCTCCGTGTATAAATGTATCTATATGCTTAAACATTTTTCCTCATCTCTTTTTAGACCAACTGGACTATAAAAAGGATATGATATAAAAAGGAGATTGTCAATGTTTTTCGTCCAAATGGACGATAAAAAATAAAACGAAAATGAATGCGGGTAGTGGATAGAAAATAAAAAAGCCACCGAAGGGATTTGAACCCTTAACCTGTCGCTTACGAAGCGAATGCTCTGCCGTTGAGCTACGGTGGCGGACATTTAGATTATAACAAGGATTTAGGCTTGCTATCAAGATGCTTTTTCATTCATCCAAATGAGATAACAATCACCCTCCACAACCTTCAGGTTACGAAATTGGGCTAATTCATCGGTCATTGGGTCTAGGCAATACACATAAATCACAGGGCGGTCAGCATCGGCTAATCGCTCAAGGGCTTTTTCTGGAATAATTTCATATGTTATCCGACGTTCTGCATAAAATTCGATGGCAGGGCTTTGAAAGGTTAAATTGGTCAAAATTAATTGGTCTGTGGTGCTGTTTTCGTGGATAGCATCGGCAATTGCCAATGGAAATGGTTGGTTTCCACTAATATGCGCCCCAACAAAAATCACTACTGCATAAATCGTAGACCCCAACAATAAACCCAGCATAGCGGGTTTTGCCCACCACACACGGCGCAATTTCCATGCCCATAAAATACCGATACTGGCTAAAATAGCGAATGACGGCATCAGATAATATTTATAATAGTCATGGATATAGCTGGCATTGCGGAAAAACACCAAAAAGCCAACGCCACCACCCAACATCCCCCAAACAATTGCCTGTGTGAGACGGGATTCTTTACCTAATGGTCGAATACCAACAAAGCCCATCACCACCACAAATAAACTCATCATGGTCGCCATGTGAATCAGTTGTCGGGCAATATACTGGAGTATGGTAAATGTAGGGGCGCCTCGTGACCCACCAATATCGCTTGTGCGAAACACCAACGCATTCAATAATTTCTGAATCGCACCCGGATATTGGCTCTCATAAAATAATGGGACAGCAATCGTTGCCAACACAACAATCATGCCTATTCCTATCAAATCCCATGAGTGTACCCATTTGGTCAACAATTTTTTGAAATCAAATTCTAAGCGATAAAGAATTCCCAATAGAATGAGCGCCACAAAAAAGAAAAATGCCGCCCACGCCGTCCACATACATAAAATTGCCAAAATAGCTAAGGCAAACCACCTCGCTCGTGTTGGATAACGCAAATATTGTGCGTAAATAGTAATAAAAGGCATCAAAAATCCCATCACCAACGGCTCATGATTTGGCATTCGCCCAAAATAAGCAATCATGGGTGTAAAGCTATATAAAATAACCACAAATAATGCCCGTTTTTGACCCAATAATCGGCGGGACAACACATACAATGAGGCAATACTTATCATCGTGGCACACACAATGACAAACCGCGATGACGCTTCGGTCAACATAAACGCCCCCCCCTGCTAATGCTAAAACCCAAGAAATCATCGGCGGATGATGCAGGTAAAAATTATAATCTTCGGGCTGAGCAGGGATTTCATAATTGAGCAACGGTAACAGGTGCAGTTCAGAAGCGCCATATAATTCATAATTTCGGGCAGTGGTCATGAATACAACCCCATTGGTATCATGATGCCCAAACCAAGGCGCACCAATGCGAATGGTGAGTAATCCCCACATGATGAGCAACACAATAATAATGCCCCGATTCATTCGTGTCGTGTTTTCCATTGGTCTCTCGCTTGTGTATACGCTGTTTATGAACTATATTATGCCAAATAGTTGCCATTATCACACGGGAAATATAATTTATGAATCAACCAAAAATTGCGGTGCTGATTCCTTGTTACAACGAAGCCTTGACAATTGCCAAAGTTATCAATGATTTTCGCACACAATTACCACATGCGACCCTATATGTATTCGATAACGCCTCAAAAGATGAAACCGCTAAAATCGCACGCGATTTGAGTGTAGAAGTATATTATGTCAAACATCAAGGCAAGGGGAATGTTGTTCGGCAAATGCACCGCTTTATCCAAGCGGATATTTATATCATGGTAGATGGAGATGACACCTACCCTGCCGAGTATGTTCACACCCTACTAGAACCTGTCATCAACAAAAAAGCCGATATGGTGGTAGGCAGTCGGTTATTAGATGATAGCACTAGCGAATTTAAGTTGTTAAATAAATGGGGAAATCATTTTTTCTTATGGATATTAAACACGATTTTCGGGGTACACCTCACCGATATTTTATCAGGATATCGCGCCATGACCCGTGAATTAGTCGAGAATATCCCCCTATTATCCACTGGATTTGAAATCGAGACAGAACTCACCATTCGCACTCTACAAGAAGGTTATATCATCCAAGAAGTACCTGTTAATCTGCGTAAACGTCCAGAGGGAAGTTATTCAAAAATCCGTGTGATGCGCGATGGCTGGCGCATATTAATGACCATCATGACCTTATTCAGAGATTATCGTCCACTCCGTTTTTTTATTGGGATTGCCAGCATCATTACCTTTATTGCCTTAGTAATGGGCTTAAGTGTATTCATCGAATTTTTAGAGACAGGGCTTGTACGGCGCTTCCCGACGGCAATTTTATCTGCCAGCATGATTTTATTAAGCGCATTATTGGTCATCACAGGCTTAATTCTGGATACCATCAACCGCCGATTCCGCGAATTGAATTTTCAATTACGCCGATTCACCCAAAACCATGATGAACACGCACAAGAATTACGTCATCCGCTAGACCAATAATCAGCTCACTATCCAAATAAAATTGAAGGATTTCTAAAAAAGATGTATGTCCATGAAACAGGTACACCCAACGCCCCTAGTGTTATTTTTTTACATGGTATTGGCACGAGTAGTTGGATGTGGTGGTTGCAAACAGAAGCTCTCACTCATTTTCATTGCATCACTATAGATTTACCCGGTCATGGAAAAAGTAATCATATCGCATGGGAATCGTTAGCGGATACGGCAAATCGTATTGCCAAAGTTATCAAAGAACGCGCCACAAATAATCAAGCTCATGTGGTTGGGCTATCTCTCGGCGGCTATATTGCGCTGGTTATGTTGCAACATCATGCGAATATGTTGAATCGTGTCATTATCAGTGGGGTTACGATAGACCCTATGCCCAATCGGTCATTATTGAATCCGCAATTATGGTTATTGTCTTTCTTATTCCAAAGGCGCTGGTTTTTGAATATGCAAGCAAGGGCGCTACACCTACCATCCAGTGCAGAAATAGCCTTCATTGAAAATCTACAGGCAATGTCTATGAAAACCTATCGCAAAATTGCTGAAGAAG
>CALDGT010000098.1 GCA_937942935.1 uncultured Chloroflexota bacterium
GTCAGCCACCAGATACCCCACGAGGGTGCGTCCAATGTTGGTAAACAAAAATGCGTCCGATGTTGGTAATCCGCACCTACAGACTCAGCCCAGACGGGCTTTGGCGGTATCGGCATCTATCAACCCCGCGCCCAATTCTTTGAGGACAACCTCCACCTGTTCGGCGCGGTCTTTGGGGAGGGGGTCTGCCCAAAATACGCGCACCAATTCATCCCCATCTGGCGCGGGGAATGGGCAAAAAGTGAGCAATACCTCGCATATTTGGCGCAAGCCGTGACTATATGCCCGCCGTAGCTGTTCGTTTTTCATCAGCATGGGCAGATATGCCGTCCGCACGCCTAAATTGGTCATCCCCCGAAAGGCATCGGCATCGGGGCGCATCATCACCACGCGCGAAATGCCCAAAAAATGCGCTTCGAGGCGGTCTAATAACGCGAGGCTACTGCTCAAATCCGATTGCATCTCGACATTGAACACCCGCGCCTCTTTATCGGGGATGGTGAGGAAGCCGTCTATGCGCGTCTCTTGGACATCTTTCGCAGAAAAGCCTGTGCCGACAGTGGTGGGGTAGGCATGATAACGCAAAATGCTTTTAATATCGCTGGCGACCTTATTGATATGCACATTGAGGTCTAATAAATCGCCCAATTCATCGCGCCCATAATGATGATTGAGCGCGGGCAAATGCCCCCAACTGATGATGGGCGGGTAGGGGAGGCGCGTTTCGATGACCAATTCCCAATCGGATGAACTGGCTAATCCGCGCCGTTTGGTGGGGTGTGGTTGGGCGTAATCGCGCACAATCCACACGTTCTCTTCCTTATATATGTCTTGGCGATAGCGCCCCTCTGGGGCTTCCCAACGGATTTCATAACCGACCACCGTCTGAAAATCATCGGCACGCCACCACACAATCACATTAGCGGGGTTGAGTGGCACAATGCGCGGATAGGGTTTGTTGGGGATGACACGGGCGAAAACATGCCCCGCCAGCGCCCCATTGAGCGCCATCTGATGCACCAAACTCGCGCCACCGTTGCGCTCCCAACAGGTCATCAACCACGTTTCGCGGTCATTGCGATTCGGCTGGTCGTTCAGCTCAAAATTGGGCATGGATGGGATGAGAAAAGAGACGGTTTGGTCAATTGCCTGTTTGCATAAATTGAGGGTGATGTTATCGCGGGTATCGGTGAGTTGATGCGGGTGGTCGCCGTCATAATACGCCCGATTTTTGGCGATTTTGCTACGGCGCTGATGCAATTCGTCATCTGCCAAGACACGAAAGGCTTTGCGTTGTGGGTCATATTGGGTGATTGCTGGCATGGTATAGTCTCCTCTGTGGATAGATACGGATAAAAACGAAAAATGATAAACCGATGATTGCTAGTGAATGAGAAAAATCCTTAAAATGTAAAGAATTCTTTGTAATGAATGTGTGACTTTTGTCATATCTGCTATAATCCATATACCATATACATCAAATAGATAGAGAGAATTAAGAATATGCGGTATCGGATAGCCTTATATATAAGCCTTTTTTGCATTGGATTTTTGATATTTGCTAATTTAAGACCAGCCTACGCCGCCGACCAAGTGGTCACAGATTGCGCCAATTACACGGGTCCCACGGTGGATATCCCCATCACATTGGATGAAGCAGTGGCGAATGCGGTTGCGACAGGTGGCGGAACAGTGACCTTTTCTTGCCCATTTGGGACGGTCATCACCATGAATTTTGAGATGTTCATCCCCATCAATACCGTCACTATCAATGGTGGGGGAAATGTTACACTAGATGCCACCAATGCCAATCGGATTGCGTATATTAATCCGGGTGCGACCCTGAATTTGCAAAATATGGTCATTCGCAATGGCACGAATATGACGGGCGGGGCATTGCGGAATGATGGCACACTCTCACTCGATGGTGTGACGGTGCAAGGTAGCACTGCATCTGAAGGTGGCGCGATTTATAATGCGACAGGACGCACGTTGACCATCACCAACAGCACCTTTACGGGCAACCAAGCTAATTCAGGTAATTTGTATGGCGCGGCAATTTATAACGCGGGTTCGGCGACCATTACCAATAGCAACTTTACCAGCAATACTTTTTCGGGTGCTGGTGGCGCAATTTATAACGTGGGTCCGCTCACGGTGAATGGTGGCAGTTTTAGCAATAATACAACCATTGGTAGTGGTGGCGCAATTTATAACACGAATGCGCTCACGGTAAATGGTGCTACTTTTAACAATAATTTAGCCTCTACTAACGGTGGCGCAATTTATAACGCGGGTACGCTCACATTAAATGGTGGCAGTTTTAGCAACAATGTGGCAAGTGCTGTGGGTGGCGGTGGCGCAGTTTATAACCCGGGTACTGCATCCAGCCAAAATGTTACTTATATGAACAATACATGCACCAATACCCTCATCACCGATAATGGCGGTAATGTGCGGGATAGCATCTCTACAGGGTGTCCGGGGTCGGTTTCGCTGGTTGCATCCGCCGTTTGCATTGGCGCAACCCTGCAAGTAACCATCACCACCGGCGACCCTACTTATAATGTCATCGTGAATGGCACGACATTTTACCCGAATGCGGGTGCAGGTACATATAGTGTCTTCGGACCCGTCAATTTTAATAATGTGACGGTTGAAGAATTAACGGGTGATATGCAAAGTCTGAATTTGGGTAATTTTGTGTGTCATAATGCGCTCAATGCCAGTATGGTATGTGTTGGTGCAGATTTGCGAGTGAGCATCATCTTGGGCGATAGTAATTTTAATATCACTGCCGATAGTGGGGTGTTGGTATCGAATGTGAATATCGGCATACATACCTTCACGGGACCGCGCAATGAGACGAATGTCACCGTCACCGAAATAGGTGGCAACACAGAAAGTCTGAACTTGGGCGATCTAGCCTGCGATAACACACTCGTCGCCAGCGCGGTGTGTATGGGCGCAAATTTAGAAGTGAACATCACCAGTGGCGATATCCCATTAGAATTGACGGCTGATAGTGGCACACTCCAAACCGGTTTTAGTACAGGCATACTTGCGCTCACGGGTCCGCTGAACGAAACAAACCTCACCCTCACCGAATTGGGTGGCGATGGTGAAAACCTCAATTTGGGCGATTTTAATTGTTTTGTCAGCACAACCCTCGCCGCTACCGCCGTGTGTAATGGGGCAGATTTGCAAGTGACCATCACCAACGGCAACGCACCATTCAGCATTTCTGTCACTGATAGCAACGGTACGATGGATTCGGGCGGGAATCCGTTGGGCGTATATACCTTCACGGGACCCGATACGTTTAGCAACATCGGCATCACAGAAGATTCTGGCGACCTAGAGGTGTTAAACTTGCCCGATGTGACGTGTACCGCGCCTGTCACCCCGCCTGTTGTCCCCGCGCCTGTGGTGCTATCGCCAGACACGACTGCGCTCGGTTGCGATGTAACGAGTGTGGTCGAAAACGCGCCAGATAACACCTATTGCCGTCTGCTGATGAAAGACGGTGGTGTGGTGAATTATGCGGGTGCAGTCCCACAAAATCTGATTGATTTGGGTGTGATTTTGGCGGTGGATGTGTATCGCTTGCAAGGTGGGCAAAGTATCACCGATTTTGGTGGGTATAGCCAAATCTGCTTGGCAGGCGAGGGACACTTATTTTATCTGGATGCTCGCACATCACCCCGTACCCAAGTGGAACTCGCAACCGAAAGTGTGGACGGCTTCACCTGTGGTTGGATACCCGCCGCAGGGACAATCGTGCTGACGCAATAATTTTATCCTGTAGGGATGGCATATATGATATACCGTCCCTACGACCTTATCGAATAAACACGAAAAAAATTAAGAATTTTTTTATATTGTTTGCATAACACGGTTACTATGAGATATGATGGTGCTACATATCCTTATCATGGAGAGGTAATATTGTGAGAATTCTTCGGCGCTTTGGCATCATTTTACTGATTGGTTTGTTGTCTATTTCCATTTTGCCCGCCCATGCGGCACCCCTCACCGTCACCGATTGCACCGCATCGGCAGGTGCGGCGGGGCGCTTGGCAGATGTGATTGCGAGTGCATCATCGGGGGATACCATTAGTTTTAGTTGTGGACCCGCCGTTATCCCATTTTCTGCAAAAATCACTATCAGCCAAAACATCAGCATTGATGGGGCGAATAGCATCACTTTTGATGGTGGCGGAATAACAAGCCACTTTGAGATAAGTGCTGGTTTTACCGTGACAATGAATAACCTTATCTTGCAAAATGGGGCTGGTTTCAGTGGTTTTACTGGTTCAATCTACAATTTTGGGACATTAAACCTGAATGGAGTCACTTTTACCAGTAATGTGGGTGGTGATGGTGGGGCGTTTAACAATCAAAACATAGCCACCTTGACGAATGTGACATTCTCAAATAATCAGGGTAGCTACGGTGGTGCAGTTTTCAATAGTACAGCAGGAACAGCCACCTTCAATAATGTGACATTTTCAAATAATAGTGCCAATAATGCGGGTGGTGGGCTTCGTAATCGTGGCAACTCCACGCTGAATGGTGGCTCATTCTCGAATAATACGGGACCGGGTGGCGCAATCAATAGTGTTACAGGGTCAGTGACGAGCCAAAATATCACCTATACCAGTAATACCTGTCTTGGGACGATTACCGATAATGGTGGCAATTTCAGAGATGCCGCCTCAACCGGTTGCCCCGGTACCGTGTTGAATGTGGCGCTATCTGCCAGCGCGGTGTGCAATAACGCGACCTTAGAAGTGACGATTACGGCAGGGGATGGCAATTTTGATATTATTGCGAGTAGCATCACGCTACACGCCAATGTCGGAACGGGTACGCATACCTATAACGGTCCTCTGACTTTTAGCAATATCACCATCGTGGAATTATCAGGCGATATGCAAAGTGTTGATGTGGGCAGTCTTTATTGTCATAATCCATTGGTGACGAGTGCGGTGTGTATGGGCGCTGATTTGCAAGTGACCATTACCAGTGGGGATGGTAATTTTGTCATCAGTGCCGATAGTGCTACGTTACATCCAAGTGCGCCGATAGGTACACATACTTTTACGGGACCGCGTAATGAGACGAACCTCAGCGTGAGAGAATTGGGTGGTCTTGAGACGCTCAATTTGGGCGATTTTAATTGTTTTGCCAGTAGCACGCTCACCGCTACCGCCGTGTGTAATGGGGCAGATTTGGAAGTGACCATTTCCAACGGCAACGCGCCATTCAGCATTTCTGTCACTGATAGCAACGGTGTGATGAATTCGGGCGGGAATCCGTTGGGCGTGTATACCTTCACGGGACCCGATACCTTTAGCAATATCGGCATCACAGAAGATTCTGGCGACCTCGAAACCATCACTATCCCGTCTGTGACATGTACCGCGCCTGTCACCCCGCCTGTTGTCCCCGCGCCTGTGGTGCTATCGCCAG
>CALDGT010000099.1 GCA_937942935.1 uncultured Chloroflexota bacterium
CTTTCGCCAGAATCGGCATGACCACCTGTGGCGGGAGGAGCGTGAGGGATAAATCGGCATTCACCAGCACATAGCAATCGCCAATCGCACACGCTTCTTCATACGCCTCGATGAGGTTGGCATGATGTTCTGTCACCCAATCCGACACCAATTCTTGTGCCGTCTCAGATTCACTGCGGATTTTGGGGAGTTGCCCAAGTGTCCATGACGCGATTTTACTCGCCAATGGCTTGATGAATAACCCACCCAAGCCAAGTCCTTGCGCCCTACCCCGTCGTGCCTTATCCCAGAAGGCATAATCCGTCTGACCAATGTCCACTGTCGGTTGAAAGTGAGGCATATTCCAACGGAGCATGAGCCGATTCGGACGCGGGTTATCCTGCGATTCACTCACCATCTCGCCCTTGCCCACATCGGTGAGCATATACCCCTCATTTGTAGATTGTATCATCCCGCGCCGTTCCAATCCCGCAATCGTGGATTTCCGCACCTGCCCGAATGTGCCTGTCTGGTGGAATTGTTTCAGCGCCTCCTGCATCGTGTCTGATAATGTCGTCATGCTATCCTCTTTGATAAGAACTTATGTACTAATTGTAGCACAGCTTGTCAATCATCGCCACTTGGCTTGTACATATCCGATTTCTTTTTTCTCTGCGAGTTTGTTGAACGCGCCAGCCGTCGCATCCGCTTGGTCACGATACATCCCGTTGGGGATAGCAACCATCTCCTCGATGTAATCGTGATTCCACCCACCCCGTACCAATTTCACATTCCCTGCTTCGGTCTGTGCGGCGAAGGGTTCTAAGCGGGTATCTTTATCCCCTGTGGGTCTATCCGCATACACCGAATGCCCCGCTAGATTGCGGATGGTGGCTTCTGCCGATTCTTTCCCACCGCTACCCGGTTCTTGTTCGATGAATATACGAACTTTTCCTGCCCCGTATTTCATCGCATCCAGTTCAGCCGTTTGCTTAATCACCCGTTCCCGTTCTAACGCCGAATACCACCCACGCACCACATCTTCGATGTAAATCATCCCGTCATCTGTCATGGCGATGAGGACACCCGCAGTCGCGGCAGATTTTCCATTTCCGTTTGAATACGCCGTCCCTGCTTTGT
>CALDGT010000100.1 GCA_937942935.1 uncultured Chloroflexota bacterium
GCGCCAATGGCGATAGGGGTATGGTGATTGGTGGTCATAATCGTTATCTCCAAGCATCTAAATAATCGGCATACAGGGTGATATTGCCCGTGAATGAGCCGTCAATAACAAGGGTATTTGTACCAGAGGGGAGTTCTAAAAACCCATTCCCTTTGGATGGATTGAACGCATCATAGCGTCCGTCCGTGGTGGTATCTGTCACCGTGACAGACAAGGCGGTGCTATCTACCTCTAAAATCTGTCCTGCGGATAGGGTATCTTCAAAGCGCCAGCGTCCGATTTCAACATCCGACACATCTCGGAGCGACACACGCAAATTGGTGACGGCATTGCTCTCCGCATCGAAGCGCAGATAAAGCGGGGTTGTGGTTGACCCGTTGTTGGTGAGTGTGAGCGAGCTACCGTCATTGACAGATGTACTACTTGCCCGATACCCGCCAACCGTCAAGCCGTCATCCAACACCTCACCCGAATCAAGTAGCCATGCGGATGGATGGCTATACCAACGTGGGTCAGCACATTGGAATGAGAGCGTCACCTTCTGCCACAAGTCGGTATGACGGTCGCGCCGTTCTGGGATGTTGATGTTATTGACCCTAGCCCATGTCCAACGCGGTTTGGCGGTTGGGTCAGATGGTTGCATCCACAGCTTCTTCACCCCCCACCCCATAATCTTTTTCAGGTCATCGCGCAGGGTGGTCATCCCATCGCGGGAATCCTCACTTATAAGGAAGAAGCTGGCTTGGATATTGCCTACCTCGCTCAGTGCTACCCCTCCCCCAAATTCATCTACCCCACCACTCACACCGACCACACGGCTGGTACGCGCCAACACATCGGCAAAGTTATCGCGGTAATCTTGGTCATAGGCGAAAGTATACGTGTGAAATTGCGTGAGTCGTGTCATCCTCTGCTCCGATTCCATTTCTCAAATTCATCCACAAATCCCCGTGCGGCGGCACGTCCGCCTTCTTCGGTGTTGGCGTGAATCACGACTGTCCCAATGGTTGGTGTGTTCTCGCGTTCAAACAGGGTGTTCATCTTATCCATAAAACCGGGTATAAATTGTCCATCGGTGCGTGGGACGAAGATTTCGTTATCCTCTTGCGGTCTGCCAATGAAATAGGGCATATCCGCCAACCCAATCCCACCGTTATCTTTCAGTGGGGGAATAACCCCGCCAAACAATCCCAATTGCCCTATCAGGGTGTTGTTGAGTGGGCTTTGCGAAATATCGCCCGTCAGACTGCCTGTGGTGATGTTTTGTTGCAGGTTGGGCAAGTTACCGGGTGCGAGGATTTGTTGTGCGGTGGCATTGACCTTGTTGGCGCTGTTGTTATTGAGGAAATCATCAATGGCATTTTGCACCGCTTTTATGGCATCTGGGATGGAGTTAATCGCCTTAATAATCGGTTGAATAACATACGTATCAATCCACTTAAACGCCTCATCGAATACCCGTTTGAGTTCATTCAGGAAGGGTTGAATATCTGTCCACACGCGCCCGATAAAATCAATAAACCCCTGTATGGCGGGACCGATAATCTTGTCAAAGATTTCGGTTTTAATCCACATGAAGGCACTTTCAAATGTGGTTTTCAAGCTATCTAAACCGGGTTGAATGGCTGTCCAGATGCCCTCAACAATATCAATAAATCCATTAATCGCACCTTCAATGAAGGTGAACACATTCTCATCTATCCAGATGAAGGCGGCTTCGAGGAACTCTTTCAGGTTTTCGATGTGAGGACTAATGGCTTCCCAAATGCCAGCCAGTAGCGAGATGACCCAATGAATAGCAGGTGTAATCACGTTGTCTATCACCGACTGGATGAAGGGCCAGCCAGTGGTTTGAAACCAATCTAAAAAGGATTGTAAAGCAGGTGCAACGACCTCCCAAATATCGCCAAGCACATCGAATAGTGTATTGAATACAGGCACAACAATCTCATTGATGATACGGGCAATAATTGGAATCCCTTGTTCGGCAAACCAAGTGAAGATGTATTGCAAAATGGGTGCAACGGTCTGATAAATCTCGCTGAAGATATGGGCGATGCCCTCTACCGCAGGGATGAATACGGTTTGGATGAAATTAGAGATGGCGGGTAACGCGGTGGTCACAAACCAGTTGTATAAATCGCGCAGGACAGGTTCAATGACTGCCCACACCTCACCAATGCGTGTGCCAATATCTTCAATGATGGGGATGAACGTTTCCCCCACAATTTGGATGACTGCGGGGAGTGCATCCTCAACAAACCATGTGAACAGTTCTGCCAGAATGGGATATATATCCACCCACACCTGCCCGATAATCTCGCCAATGCGTTGCAAGGTGGGGATGAAGGTGTTGCGTACGAAACCAGAAATGGCGGGTAGCGCAGATGTCACAAACCAGTTGTATAGTTGCCCTAAAACAGGTGCAACACGCTCCCATAGTTGCCCGATAATCTCGCCGATGCGTTGAATATTCGGGATGAGTGTCTCGCGTACAAACGCCACAACCGCAGGAAAGCCTTCTTCAACCACCCACACCCGGATTTCTTCTAGTGCAGGCATTACCGCACTAGCAACATCCTCAAAGGCTTGGCGTAAATCCACATCGAACACTTCCGCCAATACCAACCCCGCACCCGCAATGAGTCCGAGTGGCGATGTGAGCAACCCAAACAGAGGCGCAACCGCTTTCACCGCAAACCCGATGTTGTTAATCGCCAACCCCGTCCCCATGAGCGCGGGTCCCGCTACCGCAATGGCACTGCCAATTTGCATAATGGTAACAGTCAGTTCTGGATTGGCACTCGCCCACTCGGTGACACTGTTCACCATCTCGGTGAGGCGTTCCACAAACGGTCCCGCGACTTCGTTCATGAAGGGGGTGAGCGCCTCAATTTTGAGCGTCTCAAAGCTACCGCGTAACCCCTCTACTTTGCCCGCAAAGGTATCCATGAAGGATTCTGCTAATAATCCTGCATCAGGGGCGCTTTCCATCTCAGCCAGCATATCGCCAATGCCATTGCTGGCACGCAAGGCAGAAAAACCGAGTTGCCCAAAACTTCCTGCAAGAATTTGCGTTAGCTCGTTCTGACGTTGAACAGGGAGTGCGTCCATTGCCGCATCCAGTTCTAGCATGACGGTGTTAAAATCACGCATATTCCCTTCAGAATCGTAAAGGCTTACACCTAATTCTTTCCATGCCGCTTTTACATCGTCTGTTGGGCGTGCTAGATTTGTGAGCATGGAACGGAGTTGCGTGCCAGCCTCCGCGCCCATCATACCCCCTTCTGCAAACACCCCTAAAATCGCGGATGTTTCTTCTATTTCCAGTCCAAAATCATCGGCAATTGTGCCGACATTTTCCATTGCTTCACTTAACCCAGCAACATCGGCGCGAGAGGCATTCGCGGCTTGCGCTAACGCATTAACAATACGCTCAGAAGCACTCATTTGTGGATTAAACATCTGAGCCAATCGCTCACCAGATAATCCCGTTTGGGCAATTAGGGCTTGGATAGCAGGCGTAACAACATCTAAAGAACTGGCTGTGCCATCTAAATACCCTTGATAGGCTTCCCAATCCGCCTGACTAATACCCAATTGATTCGCCAATGCTTCAATTTCGGGGGTGAGTGGTTTGGTGGCATTCCACATGTCGTATAATTCTTCTGTGGTTGTGCCTAATTGAGATGCCATTGAATTGAGAAGGTAGTTGAATCCATCATTGCCCTCTCCCCATTCTGTGAACATTTCATCAGTAATACCGAGTTGATTTTGCAATTCAGTAAAATTGGCTGGCACTTCCGCAAGGGCATTATTCAGATTTTCTGTATCCATTTTGAATATTGCCATGCTTCCAGACACAACCCCCGCCGCTTCTGCTAGGGACATTTCCCCTGCCGCGGCGAGATTCAACACATCAGGCAGTGTCGCAATTGTAGCTTCTAAGTCCATGCCCCCTTTGAGTAGGTCAAGCATTGCGCCTAACGCATCTTGAGCGCTGAACTTGGTATCTGCACCCATTTGTAAAGCATACTGGCGAACAGATTCTAGCTCTGCACCCGTCACCCCACCAAACATTTCTACTTGTTTTAACAAAACATCGAACTCAGCCGCGACATTCAAGCCACTGGCAGAAAACGCGGTGAAGGGCGCAGTTAAAGCGGTAATTCTCGCGCCAGCTCCTGTGAGTTGGTCGCCAAAAGATTGCAGACTCTGACCCATATCGGCAAAGCCAGAGGCGAGTGTGCGTCTGGCATGGTTAATCCCGTCTGCAATACCAGAGGCATCTAAGGTGATTTTGCCGTACACATTGCCTAAATCGTAACCGCTTCCGTCCATACTATCCTTCTTCCATGCCCATCTCGTAGAATTGTGAGAGGCTCAATTTGCGGGGTTGAATTGGCAGGTCAAGCAATCGCTCAATTTTGTGAACAGGCTTGCCCTGCTTATCGCGCTCGGCGAGTTGCCCTTCAACCCATGCACCAAAGGTATGCACCGCCTGATTAAACATCCATCTCAGCCATGCACCCTCATCAATGCCCATTTCATCGGCAGGATTCAGCCGAAAGGCTTTACTCCGTTGGTACAGCTTCCACATCGCCACCCGATTCAGCACGAAAATTGGCGATACGCTCATAAGTTGCGCCTCCCATTGCAAAGCGCATGATGAATATCTTGTCCGCCAGTGACATGAATCGAACAGGGATATGCTCATCATCCCCTTCATCTGCCAATGTGAATTTGGGCGCTACACAACATGCAACCGCAATACGA
The DNA here is from genome assembly GCA_937942935.1 of uncultured Chloroflexota bacterium. Classification (GTDB taxonomy): domain Bacteria; phylum Chloroflexota; class Anaerolineae; order Aggregatilineales; family Phototrophicaceae. Next base: position 4,777 of record CALDGT010000100.1, read on the forward strand.
TTCAACATGGGTTGCATTTTCACCAAGTCTTGGGCAGAAAACTCTTTAGCAGAAAAATCATTCCCTGCTTTGGAACTTTTACCCTTCAAACTGCCAATGAGCATGTTGGTGAGCGGGTCTGTCACCTCACCAGAGGGGTCAATCAGGGTGAAAATATCAGGACGGCGAAGCATCACCGTCAAGTCTGTGCCTTCTTGAGATGGCAATTTAACTTCATGTGTTGGGTTATATTGGCTGGCATTTGCAACAGGCATCGGTTACGCTCCATTCACGGCTTTGAGCCAAGTGGCAAAATCGGTGCCATTAGCAGGTTTGACGGCTTCCCATGCGGCAATGCTGGCATAGCGTTTGAAGCGGAAGATACGATTCACGCTACTGGTCGTCACCGCAATGGCTTTGCCTTTCATATCGCCTACGCTGAACTTGTTGGATTGCCCATCGAATTTGACCATTGGGGCGGTATCCAATTTGCACGCACGCAATCCCGCGACCACAACCCCGTCATTATCCAAACTAGCAACACCCAACACGCCGAAATATTTCAAGCCTGTTTTACCTGCTTCTGGTTCCCAATACGATTGACCAGAGACCCCATTGGTCAGTGTACCAAGCGCCATAAAATCAATACCGCCTTGCGTGATGCTGAAATTGGCGTGGGTGATAACCGTGAGCAGGCGCGTAATCATCCCGCTATCCCGCATGGTGTCGGTGTCGGCTTGGGGGTCAATGTCCATAATTTGGTCAGCATCCAAATCATACGGTGTCCCATACGTATCGGCGCTGATGTCATAACTTGCGATTTGAATCCCTTGCAAGGTGAAGGGGTAGATTTGAGATGGGTTAGCCATGATTATTTTCTCCTGAGAATGAGATTGAATCGAACAAATTTGAATGGTGCGGATGCCAGTTCTTCGGCAACTAATTCACCACTGGCGAAAGCAAAGCGCAGAAATGCGGTAGACGCATCACTGCTCACGAAATTACGTTCATTGAGTATCCCCTTCAGCCGACTAATTGCCTGCTCAATGGTGGCATAGCCTTTGTGGGCATAGATGTAAAATTCCACACTCCCCCGCTCGGCATTCAGGTCGCGGATACCCTCATCATTCATCCCGCGCCTGCGAATTACGCCGAATGGTTTAATACTTACGCCATCCGCTTGTTTGGGTGCGTTTGAGAGGGTCATGCCTTCGCGGGGCAGATTTTCGCCGTCAAACCAACCCCCTGTGAGGATGGCAGATAGGATAGAATCGCTGGTGAGGGCGGTCATGAGGTCAGATTGAAACGTCATACCCGGAACACCTCTCTCAGCATCCGTTGAATCTCTGGCGCGTGTTGTTGCAGGGTCGGATAGATGATGGCGAATTGACCCGCAAAGCGTGTCTCCAAGAAGATGCCGTAATACACCCCATGCGAGAGGAATAATTCCACCACCTCTTTCGCCAATTGCTGTGAGGATGGATAGCCTGCTGGTGCATCTGTCCCGATGTATGCCCGCAAGGATTGACGCGCATTGGCGGTTCTATCTGTCCACGGCGCATTTTCGATAGCGTAATTCTGCAAGATGGGTTCAAAGTATTTGGCAATCTTCACCAATGCTTCCTGCACCTTACCGATATAGGCAAGTAACCGCGCATCCACAACGGTGGTATCCCATACGATTTTATTGCCTTGTGGTCTACTGCTCATTTCACCGCCTCACAATTGGCTTGGATTTCACCGATAGTCGACATGACGAACACCACTTTGAATATCTGCCCGTCATGACTGAACAAATCGCCATACTGAAGATTAGTATCTGCAATGCTTGGGTGATTCTTCACCCCAAACACGACCACATCACGCACCGCGCTCATGCCACTCGCTTCACCCGTGATGACCCGTTCCGATTCGCTGTATTCGATGCGGACGGTCTGTGCGGGGATTGCTGTCCCGTTCCGATTGACAGTAATGCTCACAGGCTTGTCACTTATCCGTTTCCACGCATCTACCGCCCGTTGAGTCGTATTTGGCGCAGTATTACCACTGGCTAACCATGCGTTGATGTCAACCATTTGGCACATCTCGCTTTCTGGGGGGGTGATTACGAATCCCACCCCATTGCACAGGCGGGAGTGTCGCATCTCGTAGCAGGGCTTCCAGTTCACCAGCGAATCGCTTTTCCACCGCTTCCATATTTTTCAGCAGTTGCGACCCCTTCTCTTCGGATTGATTTTGCTTATAGTCAACCCTTTTACTCGCACCCACCATCAGCTCACGCCACGCTTGCAACCGAACAACGGCGAATAATATTCCCCTGTTATCCACATGCGCGGGATACAACGCCTCTGCTTCCGCCCACATCGCATGGATGTCAGCATCGGGGAGCGCGGTTGCATCTGTCCCCAGTTGCCTACGCAAGCTGGCGATTTCGGTTGGTGTTGCACCCATAGCGCCCCTCCAATACGTTTCTCCAAATGGCGAAAACACGGTGACTAAACACATCCCATGTGTGTGACCACAGATAACTAGCACTACTCACACGGAATGCCCGATAATCGTCATAATGATTCACGACATGGCTCATGAGGTTGGCGAGTGCATCCACATCAGGACACGCCCATTCACCGAGTCGCCCATACCATTTTTCTTCACCGAGCCATGCGGTTTCCATCGTGGCAGGAATCGGGATACCCCAATGAGGCAACCCCTCTGCTGTCCCACCCCAATTCGTGACCAGCGATAATCCGCCTGTGGCGACAAATTCGCGCGGTGGCAAGCCGTACCCTTCAGCGTGTGTCGGAAATGCCATGACATGCGCCTTTGTGTATAACTCGGCAAGTTCTTCATTAGTCATATCGCCCGTGATAACTTGGATATTCGGGTTTGTGATACCAAACGGCAACGGGTTACGCGCTTTGATGATGAGACGATAATTCATATCATCCCCAAATGCCCGTACAAATGCGGTGCAGGCTTCCATCCATCCCTTGCGCCGTCCTCTATCCC
>CALDGT010000101.1 GCA_937942935.1 uncultured Chloroflexota bacterium
ATATGCTAATCCTGCCAACAAATAAGCATCGGCATAACTAGCCCCAAAATTTGCCTTTTCGATGACAGTCAAAACACTACTCCATTGCCCCAAGATGAAATAACTAAAAATCTCGGTGGCATACGTTAATTCAACCCCGTCTAAGTTGAAGGTCGAATTCATCACGCGGTTGGCAATAGTCGCATCTGGATAATTTTGGCGGACAAACTGAATCATTTCGCCTGCCTTTGCCAATTCCCCTTGGCGCATATAAATGCTGATGAGGATAACATACGGATAATTGGCATCTGGTGATAATAATATGGCGTTTTCGAGTGTGTCTTGGGCATTGGTGAGGTCGCCTTGTAACCAATAGGTTATGCCGAGCATGGTGATACTCCACCACTCATCTGGAATCGTTTGGACGATATTTTCAAGTAACCGTTGTATCTCGTCTAAATCTGATTCATCTCCAAACCAAAAATAATATTGCGCCAACAGCATATCATCGCCCAGATATGTGCCATCATCTAATGTTTGAACTGTGCGAAGGTCTTGGAGCATGTCATCAAAACGCCCTAAGCGGGTATAAGTGAGGGCGCGGGCAGAATAGAGCAAAACCACACGGTTATTGAGCGAGATGGCTTCATTAATTTCTTGTAGGGCTTTTTCTTCATCGCTGTTATATGCCATAAAATAACGATGCCACCGCGCCGCAACACTGTTCCCACTCACTTGGGCGGTTTCGCCTGTGTTGACCAATTCCAAAATAGCTAAATTGCGCCCAATTTCATAGGCATTATTGTTGTAAGTCTGAAAAATATTCAATATGGCTAATACATTTGGCGCAACCGATTCGCGTCGTTCATTGGTCAATTGCAATTGGACATCGGTCAGACGGCGCAATTCATCTATAGAGATGATGAAATGTTTGAATGAGGCAATAGACCCTGCTTGCACTTGAACATTAATCCCGCGCTCGTCATAGTTTCCCCAAATAATCACAGGGGCTTGATAATCAATCGCTATTTCTTGGGCTTGTTGGGCATTTTGAATCACATCAGGATAAAAGCGCACTTCTATGCGTGAAAATGGCACATCGCGCTCAAACTTTGTCTCTAGGTCTTCATAAATAACCTGTCCAACATTGCGCTCATCTCCGCCTGCATTCTCAAATTGCCCCACAATCACCATCAGATTATTTGTTGCAACAGCTTCTAGCGTTGGTGGCATATCTTCCTGTGATGTCGGATTGTTATTTTGTGATGAAAAAACAAAGAATAAGATGATGAGGGCAACGATTACCATGAAACCGCCACTCATCCATAACCATGGTGTGGTTTTTGGGGATGATTTTGGTTTTGCAATGATGCTTGGTGGTATGTTAATGGTGCTGAGTGGGGTAGGTGTTTTGATAGCAGAATCGGGGACAAATTCGCCATGGTCAATACTAGGAGGGACTTTGTAATCTGAGATTTTGAGTGATGAAGGGGTTGCCGATGAAAAATCAGTTATTTCTTCGAGATTGGCTTCAAAATCGGCGATGGGCATATCCCATGTATTGCCACCACTGATAATCGCCTCAAGTTGTGCGCCGACCAAACGGGCGCTGGCGATGCGGTTATCTGGGTCTTTTGCCAGCATTTGGTCTAATAAATAGACTAATTGTGGTGGGGTATCGGGGCGCAAATCGCTGATGGGCTTGGGTGTTTTATTCAAAATAGAGGTGAGGAGGGCGGCAGTGTTGGTATCATCAAAGGGTCGTTTGAGCGCCAACAATTCATAGAGCATCACCCCAAACGACCAAATATCGGCGCGTCCATCAAGTGGGTCGCCAGAACAGGCTTCTGGGCTGAGATAAGCCAATGTACCGATGAGCGCCCCTGTTTGAGTCATTTTGGTAGAATCGCTAAAGTGTGCCACCCCAAAATCAGTCAGGCGCGGGGTGCCATCACTCGCCAGCAATACATTCGCCGGTTTAATATCCCGATGGATAATTTTGAGGCGATGTGCGCGGGTGAGCGCATCGGATAAATCGAGCGCGATTTCTAAAATGCGCTGAATGGGGATAGGTGTCCCGTTTTGGCGATGTTCTTGGATGAGGGTGTTCAAATCGCCACCACCCACAAATTCCATCATCACATAATGCTTATCTTCTTCGACCACCGTCGCTAAAATTTTAACGATATTGGGATGATTCAGACGGCGCAATGCCTCACCCTCACGGTCAAAACGGGCGACTATATCTGGGTCTTGAGAAATAATATCTTGTTTAAGTAATTTGATGGCTACTTTTTCGTTGGTATGGGTATCTATACCACTATAAACTGTTGCCATGCCACCCATGCCGATGACATTACCCAAAGTGAACCGATTACCGATGAGTCTCTCACCTTCAGACATGCCATATCCTTTGGATTTGCATTTCTTTATACAAACACAGATTGTAACGTGTGGTTACGTTTCTGTCTATTCATTCATAACGCAAGACATTCAAAACACGTTCATTTAATGCGAGACGGGCGCTAAAAAAGGTGGCTATCATGGCAATCATCACCGCCACTATCACCAAGATAATCCCCACCGATTGAGCAGAACTTGGGATGAGCAATAAATCTTCTAATCCAAAGATGCTCATCACACCTACACCTAAAATACTCAATCCAATACCAAGTAATGCTCCTGTTAGGCTAATCATCCCATTTTCGAGGAGCATCATCACCAATACTTTGCGCCGTTTAAGACCAATCGTTTTTAGAATCCCAATTTGTCTGCGCCGTTCTAAGGTTGCGAGCGCAACCGTATTCGCCATAATGACCGCCGCCGCGCTCAATGATAAAATCCCGACTAAAATGGGGATGGCGCTCACTTGGTCAATTAACCTGCTCACCACACCATCTATCAGGGTGACATCTAACGGGAAAAATCCAAACATGGCAGATAACTCTGCGATGACCGATTGCATTTTGTCGGGCGCAGTTTGGACGGCTGTTAGTTGCACATCAGGGCGGGCGCTGGCAGGCAATACATCGGGCGGAATTTGAATATCCCCAAAAAGCCCTGCCTGCAAATTGAGGTTGTCGGCATATAAAATACCCACTACAGTTAAGGTATAAGGGCGGTTATTGATGTACATGGAGAGTTGTGTGCCTAGCCCTACATGATAATTTGCGAGCCGTGAGGCAAGCCGAACCACCGCCACATTTTGTCCTCTATCGGCTTGGGTGATTTCGCGCCCAATATCCACGCGCCCTGTTGCAAAATTGGGATTGGTGCTATCGCGCACCGATACTGATACCCAAAATCGTCCTAACAAATCATATTGATTTTGGAGTTCTTCGACTGTTGCACTATCTCCCAGACGGCGGGCTTCTTGGATTTGGTCTAATAAATCTTCTCGGATGGCATGATTGCCTTGTGTTCCTAGCATGAGCGCATCTATTTGGGTGAGCAATGCACTATAATTTTTGATGTGGGTGATATGCTCAATACCATCTAGGGTATCTAATTTTTCATTCAATTGGGTTTGGGCAGATTGTGCCAATGCTGGCACAAATATAGCAGGCGATAGCACGATGATATTGCCGTTGAAGGTGCTGGTTAGGCTAAATTGCAAAATTTCGCGCACACCCGCACCATAAAAGGTGATACTGCTAATGGCGAACATGCCTGTGCTGATGGCGAGCAGGGTGATTGCAGTCCGAAAGCGTTTGGTGTGCAAATTTTTGACGGCTAGTTGCATCGGTATCCAGCCCAAATTCGGTGTTTTGCCTACAATCCAAACCAATACCCACAAAAACAAAACCAGAATTCCCAAAACCGTGAAGGTGATTGCAACGCCTACGATGCCAACCACATTCGGATTTTCGGGGGTATACCGTGAGACAATCGGCACATTATTGGGTAATGGTCCCAAAATTTGCCCTGTGATAAGCCCTAATGAGATGATGACAAATCCCAATACTAACAGCGATTGTAAAATACCAATGGTTGGGATGACGAGTTCATTCGGGCGCAAAATGGTGGCGGGGCGTACTTTGACGGCGGTGAGGATGGGCAACACCCCAAAGATGCTGGTGACGATTATCCCTAGCCCCAATCCAAATAATAAGGCTTCTGGATAAATTGCCCATGGTAGCGGTTGTTGCAAAAAGGTTTCGCCATAACGGTTTGCGAGTTGGCTAAAAAATATACCTATCCCCAAGCCGATGATGCTACCCACCACCCCCAGAACCAACGATTCGATAAAAAATAAACTGGCAATTTGCCTGCCTTTTAACCCAAATGTTTTGAGTACCGCGATTTCATCTGTCCGCCGCCTGACCATCACCATCATTGTATTGATGATGCCGACACCCCCAATGAGCATTGCACCCAAGCCCATCAAGACAATGAGTCGGCTCATGAGGTCTGCCACGCGCTCGTTATTTGCCAACACAGTGGGTACATCCAAAATGCGGACATAGCCTTCGCGTCTATCCAATTGAAAATCTAAATAATTACTATAACTGTCTAATTCATCGGGTGTGATGGCTTGCCGAAAGGCGATGCTGACGCGGTTAATGTTGCGGTTAATCCCGCCCTCTGGTTGATTTTGGGAGATATAGGCAAAGCCAAAAAATGCCTGAAACCAATTGCGCCAACTCGATTCTGCGCTGGCAGATACAATGCCTGTGACGGTGAATGGGGATGTACTGCCACTGAGTGTCACTTGGTCGCCGATAGACAATTGGTGAATATCGGCAGTGGTTTGGCTGAGGACGATATGATGCGGTTCTGTGAGCAAATCAGGCAACCGCACACCTGTGGGTTGAATGGCGCTGATGTCATCAGTGGGGGGGTAGGTAGCAGGATTGACTTGGAGCAACGAGACAAAATTCAAAATGCCCATCGTGGTTGTTTTTACAGGTGTGATTTGTGCGATATTTAGGCTATAGGCGCTCACAAGCGCATCTTTTGAATCTGCCCAACCTTGCAAAAAAGCGATTTCATCAGAGAAAAAATAACTGCGGGTGTTATCTGCCCCCAAATCAAATCCGCCACTGACTGTCCCGCCACGTTCAATGAGTAAATCGCCATGTAAACTTGTTCGAACACTGCCCGTTAGGGTTTCGCTGATGCTCAAGCCCAAACTGCGGAGCGCAACGACTGTTGCCACGCCAATCGCCACCGAAAACACCGCAAAAATTGACCATCGGCGTTCCCGCCATAAATTGCGTGTGGCATATAACACATAAAATTGAATACGCGCCATTGTTTATATCCTTTTAATACAGTGTTTAACCTCACCCATAAATCCCCTCTCCAAACGGAGAGAGGACTTCAAAACGACCCCAATATGAGGGTTTTGCCCCTTCTCCACACTGGAGAAGGGATAGGGGATGAGGTCAAAAGCCCTCTGGCGAGAAAAAACACCCAGCCAAATTTATACCTGTTCTAATTCATCAATGGTTTTTTCCATCAGGGCAACCGCTTTGCCCAGTGTATCTGCATCAAAGGCGAATTTGACACCTGCTGTCTCGTATAATTCGGGCAAACCGCGTGTGCCACCGAGCGCCAATGCTTTGCGATAATCGGCAACGGCTTTGGCTTGGTTGGTGAGCGCATTTGCCCAAACTTGTACCGCACCGAGTTGTGCCAGACCATATTCCACATAATACATTGGATAATTAAAGATGTGTTGTTTACGATGCCAGCCTGTTTCGCGCACATCCTCTAACCCAGTATAATCCACTTTCATGAACCGACTCCATAATTCTGCCCATTTTTGGTCACAGGCTTTGGGGTCGCGCCCTTCGGGATGAGTATATGCCCATTGTTGGAAGCCATCCACCACCGCCATATAGGGCCAAAAGAAAATAATTTTTTCTAAGTGGCTAATACGGTCAATGGCGGCTTCTTTGCTATTAAAATAACCACCAAATTCATGTGTGAGATAAGGCGCGGCGAGCAATTCCATCGCCATAGATGCGACTTCTGCAAATTCAATTGGATAACGGCGTTGGTCGTTGTAGGGAAGGTTGCTCATTGTCTCAAAGTTATGGAAAGCATGACCTGCCTCGTGGAGCAATGTCCGCACATCATCGCGCTTGCCCACCGCATTCATAAAGATGAATGGACGGCGTAGATGTGGAAAATTGGTGCAATAAGCGCCCGGACCTTTGTTTTTACGATTTTCGAGGTCGGTCAAATTCTCGCCGTGGAGCATTTCATAATACCCGCCGATGATGGGGTCTACATGTTTGAAAATACTCACGGCTTTTTGCGAAAATTCATCAATGGTTTGCCATGGGCGCAGGGGTTTTTCGCCTCGTGGGTCTACATCCAAATCCCATGGGCGCAATTTATCCACCCCCAACCGCGCACGCCGACGTTCATTGGCACGCATGGCGGCGGGGACAACGACTTGTTCAATGGCGTTATGGAATGTTTCGGTATCCGCAGGGGTATAATCGAATCGCTTAAATTCTTCCCACCGATAAGCCAGATAATTATCATAGCCCGCATTTTTCGCCATTTCTTGGCGCAAGTCATACAGTTGTGTCCATAAATTATTGAATGTTTCACGGTCTTGTAACCAACGATTCATCATCATGCGCCACACTTTTTCGCGTTTAGTGCGGTCTGTGTCTTCTAATAATAATTGGGCTTTGGTGAGGGTTAGTTCTTCGCCTTCCCATTGGATGGTTTGTGCGCCTGTGGTTTTGCCATATTCCATCGAGATGCCTTGTTGACGGATGACGAGGGGAATATTTTCTTCACGGTACAGGGCAATTTCAGATTTCATCTTTTTGAGGGGGAGTTCAAAATTTTCTGGGACAAAGCCACTCTCAACCAATTTTTTATCGAGCCGATTATCCATTTCGCTGGCGGGTTGATACATCGTCGCCATCAGATTCTTAAAATAGGCTTCTGCTTCTTCATCGCTGGTATCTTGGGTGATGGCGACCCGTGCGCGAGAAAAGACCTCGCCCATCAAATTATCCACTGCGTTCCTATCGCTTAACCATTCATCTACTGTATTGGCGGTGATGGGACGAGCTTCGAGTTCTTCATAGAAGGGTTTGTAATTATCCCATGTCCAATGTTTGGCTTCTAATGCGCTTTTGGGGAGTTCAAATGGCATTTGTGCTATCCTCTATTTATTTGAAAAAAGTTAAATAAGTCATTTAACAGCATAACATAGTTTTTGTGATTTTTGAGCGATGAATTTTGTCATATAGTCGGATTGCGGGGGATGTCGTAAAATTGAGGCGTTCTGCATAAATAGGTGTATGTATGTTGTACACACCATTCAGTTATTAAGGATAAACTTGCATGAAAGAAATTTGCGTTGTTGGTACAGGCTATGTTGGCTTGGTGAACGCCATGGGCTTTTCTGAATTGGGGAATAATGTCGTAACCGTAGATATCGATGCCCAAAAAGTAGAAGCCCTCAAAAACGGGGTGATGCCCATTTATGAACCCGGACTCGAAGAATTAGTTGAGCGTAATGTGCGGGCGGGTCGCTTGCATTTTACGACTTCTTACGAGGAAGGGCTTAAAAATGCTGAATTTGTATTTATTTGTGTTGGCACACCCGAAGGTGTAGATGGCGAAGCCGATTTGAAATATGTGCGTGCCGCCGCCGAAACAATTGCCAAGACGATGAAAAACCCCCTCATTGTGATTAATAAATCTACTGTGCCTGTGGGTACGGGCGATTGGGTGGCAGATATTATTCGCAATACACAACCCAAACCGATAGACTTTTCGGTGGTGAGTTGCCCCGAATTTTTGCGCGAAGGCGCGGCAGTGAACGATTTTATGCACCCAGACCGTACTGTGTTGGGGTCATTGAATAAAAGTGCATCAGAAGCAGTGGCGCAATTGTATTTGCCATTGCGTGCGCCAATTGTGATGACCGACCTTCGCACTGCCGAGATGATTAAATATGCGTCTAATGCGTTTTTAGCCACACGGATTAGTTTCATCAATGAAATTAGTATCATCTGCGAAAAACTCGGCGCAGATGTCATCGAAGTGGCACAAGGCATGGGATTCGATAAGCGAATCGGGCATCATTTCCTCCAAGCAGGGGTGGGATACGGGGGGTCCTGCTTCCCAAAAGATGTTAGTGCTTTATCTTACATGGCGCAAACACATGGGATGCACCCCCAACTCTTGAACGCAGTTATGGATATTAACCAATTCCAACGCCGTCATGTCGCGCTTAAATTGCATGACTTATTACATGATATCGCTGGAAAAACTGTCGGCTTTTGGGGATTGGCTTTCAAAGAAAATACCGATGACATCCGCGAATCGCCTGCACTTGCTATTATCGAAATGTTGACCGAACAAGGTGCAAAAGTGCGTGCGTATGACCCTGTTGCCATGCCCAACACGGCTAAGGAATATCCACAAATTGTCATGTGCAAAAATCCGTATGAAGTGGCAGAAGGCGCAGATGCGATTGTTGTGGCGACCCCATGGAACGAATTTAAGCAAATTGATATGGAGCGCGTGTTAAAAGTCCTCAAACAACCGATTATGGTGGATGGACGCAATATGTATGAACCACAAAAAATGCGCGAAATGGGATTTGTTTATCGTGCGGTGGGTCGTGGATATAATGGCGAGGGTGGGAATTAAGTCGTTTTTGGATACATCACATTATTGAGGATTGTTGTAAGGGCTTGCCATGGCAAGCCCTTACTGTTTAATGGCGATAGGGGATAGCTTTATTTTTCAACAATCGTTACTTTTTCCATTTTGTCGCCTTGACGGATGGCGTTCACAACTTTTTGACCATCGCCAATCACTTGCCCAAACACAGCATGTTTGCCATTGAGCCAAGCGGTTTCGACATGGGTGATGAAAAATTGTGAACCATTGGTATTTTTACCCGCATTTGCCATGCTCAAAATACCGGGACCGGTGTGCTTGAGGGTGAGGGCGCTGGGTTCATCATTCCATTTATAACCCGGTCCGCCTGTGCCTGTGCCTGTGGGGTCGCCACCTTGAATCATGAAATCAGAAATCACCCGATGAAACACAATGCCATCATAAAAGCCATCGCGTGCCAAAAAGACAAAATTATTCACGGTAATGGGGGCTTTATCGGCAAAAAGTTGAATTTCAATTAACCCTTTATTGGTTTGGATTTGGGCAATATATTGTTTTTTGGGGTCAATTTGCATGGGGGGGGCGCTTTGATATTGTTTCATGAGTATACCTCTTTATGATAAACCATCTTATTTGGATACCTTAACAGAATATCACAATCCCACTCCCTTTCATAGGCAATTTTACTTGGTGTGTACCCTGTCTGAATTGTGTCTTAGGTTGGTTGGAGTATTGGGTGTAACGTAGCATATTTTGTAATTTGCTAGTATCATGAATAAAACAAAATTTGGTATTTTTATCAGATTTTCGCTACAATGTGGATATAATCAAACCTGTTTTTAACCATTGAGCAATGCACCATCAGGAGTAATGAAGATGACCCGCATTTTGTATATTGAAGACGACCCCAATAACCGTATGTTGGTGCGCCGTGTTCTGATGGCAGAAGGCATTATGGTAGAAGAAGCGGGAAATGCGATAGACGGTATTAAAAAGGCATTAGATAACCCACCAGACCTCATCCTCATGGATATGAGTATGCCCGGTATGGATGGATTGACCGCTACTACTAAAATTCGCAATACCCCTGAAATTGCCGATATTCCCATTGTGGCGTTAACTGCCAATGTGATGGAAGGCGATAGAGAACGCTCATTAAACGCAGGTTGTGATGGCTACATCGGAAAACCCATAGATGTAGATACTTTTGTTGAGCAAGTCGTTCAATATTTAAGGTAGTTGTATATGCCAACCAAGTTTCCAATAGACCCAAGTGAAGCTCATGTTTTAGTTGTGGAAGATAATGTGCCGAATTTTGTGCTGATTGCGCGGATGCTGGCGTTTATGGGGGTTCAACGCTGTGAGTGGAAGACCTCTGGCTGGCAAGTCGTCCAATTTGCAGAAACTCTTGCCAAAATAGATTTAATTTTGATGGATATTCGTTTGCCCTATGAAGATGGGTATCAGGCATTGCAAAAAGTTCGCGCACACCCCCGCCTAAAAGATACATTGGTGTGTGCTGTCACCGCCGAAGCCAGCGAAGACCAAATGCGTCGCGCCCAAAAAGCAGGCTTTGACGGATTTTTGGGCAAACCACTAGACCCAGACCGTTTTCCAGAGCAAATTACACGATTACTCTCTGGTGAGCAAGTTTGGGAATGGAAGTAAAAAGCAACGTCAAGTGTTATAAATGAATGAGGAGCGTGTGTTATGCCGTCAGAAAAAGGCGCGATTATTTCGTTGTTTGAGCGTCTCAGCGAGTGGGAACATGCAGGCGAAATCTCGCCGTTGGCAAAACATCATGCTCAGTCTCTTTTAATAGACTTCATTCGCCTTCAAACGCAAATTAGCCAACGCCTCGCAAACAGTAATACTTTTGTCGAGATTGCAGAAGCATTGGCAAAAGATGTTGTCCCAAAGGGGCAATTTTTTTCTATCAATTTATTTAACCTCGATGCCTCTGGCGATATTGAAGGTCTGACTTGTGTGGCGACTGCTAGTCATAGCCATTCTTATGAAGCTAATTTTTTTATGGATATCCCATCGTCTAAAATGGGTGATTTATACAAGCCGATTTTTGAAGATGGTGTGCCTGTTTATATTCCAGATACCAAAAAATACCCCATATTACGGGTGCAGTTTGGGGATAATTTGATTGAATCTTATATCATTTTCCCCATGCGTTCCAAAGGGCGTACTATAGGTATTATTAACTTAAATAGTACCCATGCGCCAATAGACCCGACCCCTTTCCAAATGGAGTGGTATCAGAGCCTTGTAGATGTCGCTACTTCACAAATTGAACTGAACAACCTCATCACAGAAACAACGACCATCCATGATTTGAGCGACCACCAAGCCCAAGTTTTTAATCAACTGATTGCTGGTCAAGAATATGCAGATATGGCACAAATCATCGCCCACTATTTGTTGCCACAAAAGGGCAGGTCTTTGGCGATGGTTGAATTGGTTTATGCGGGTTCAAAGGTAAGCCATTGGGTTGTGAAGGCTGTTGCTAATCGCAATCGGTTATTAGATTGGGATTTTGAGCGTGAATTACGGTGGCAAGATTTGGGTGAAAAAGTCCAAGCCGAAATTTTAGATGGCGAAACGGTTATCATTGACGATAGTGATATGATGACCAAAGACTTGCTTGGTCCATATTTTTCGGAGTGGCTCAAAGTACGTCAAGTCAATTCATTATTTAGTGTGACAATCTCGAATGGGCGCATCCCAATTGGGGTTATCATCATCATGAGTCGGCAAAAACGGGCTTTTACTCGTGAAGAAATTAATGCCTTTCAAAATGTGAGCGAGATGGTAGGTGCATTAACCGAAGTCCGCAATTTAACCGATAGCACCGCTAAGTCGCAGGGGATTATCAATAACTTGCTCATGGCAAATCGTCTTGTCACCACCGCCCAAACAATGGCATATATGGCGCAGTCGGTGATTTATACACTGGGCAAGAAGTTCCCTATTGTCGCCATCACTTTATTTGATAGAGGGTTGCAGACAGATGAAATTCCCCAATCGCATCATTTGGTTGCAATTGCAGATTCTCTCAATGCCTCCGATGTAACCCCATTTCCAATCAGCGTCCCCGATGGCGCATCCATCAACCGCCTATTAACTGGTTTGCCCTATATTCGAGATGAAGAAAACTCGCCAGAAGCGCAAGAAAAATTCAAATTACCGCCCGTCATGTGGATAGGTTCATTTGGTTTGCGGGTAGGGGATGAACTGTTTGGTACATTGTCGCTTATTTCGCCTGATGAGTATATCTTTGATGAAGAAGAATTAAGCGCCTATATCAGCATTGCCGACCAAATTGGGATGACCATTCGGGGGCGACAATTGGTACAAGAAACCCAAACCGCCCAACAATTTGCGACACGCCTCATTGAGGCGAATCAGGCAATTGTGACCGCCGAAGATTACCCCGAAATGGCACGGTTACTCATCGAATTATTGCCCCCACAAATCAAAGTTATAGCGATTCTCTTTTTCGATAAATCGCTCATGGCGGGGGATGTACCCAAATCGGCAACACTGCGTGTTGCCGCCTTCCGCGATAGAGTTCTCACACCAGATGTTGTAGACGACCTCACCACACTCGAATCGCCAGACCGCTTTAGAGACCTCATTAATCTTTTCCTGCGTGGGGAAAGCCTAGATGTCCCAGATTTACGCCCGCCATATCCGACGCTCATCAAAAATATTGCTCATTTTTTTGTAGAACAAGGCATTTATAGCGCCCTGAATATTGGGTTACGGGTTGGGTCGCGCTTGATTGGGTCTATCAGTTTGGGCAAAGATATTGGTGATGAGGTTAGCGAATTACAACGTAATAACTTCTTTGCGATTGCAGACCAATTAGCACTCACCATTGAGAATCGGCGCTTATTAAGTGACACCAAAATCACCGCCGAGTCGCTTAGTACCCAAGTTCGCGCCCTGCGAATTATCAATGACCTATCTGCTGTGCTTGGGTCATTACAAGACGAAGGTGCTGTCATGGAAAAGACGGTACGTGCCTTGGTTGATGCCATCAATATAGACCATGTGGGTATTACCCTATTAACCGATGGTGGAGATAAAGCGACAGTTGTGAGTGAATACCCCAAATTTGGGACGATTGGTTTATCATTTTCTATAAAAGATGATGAGTTTCAACAACGCTTGCGAAACCAAACTCAACCGATTATTATCAATAATATTGATACATCCACCGAGATTAGCCCAAAAACCCGCGAGGTCTTACAGCGAACAAACACAAAATCCATCGCTATTTTGCCCCTTATTGATGCGCGTGCAGGTTTTATAGGGTCTGTTGGACTCGATATTTACGATGAGAAACGCATATTCACCACTGCTATGATAGATTTTGCGCGTACCATCACCTCACAAATGGCTATCACCATTCAAAATATTCGCCTGTTACAAAATACGCGCCGTCAAGCCCGCCAAATGGAAGCTATCGCAGGCTTTAGTCAATCGCTTCAAACGGTGTTAGACATCGAGTCATTGCTACGAGTTGCCTTAGAAGACTTTCGCCAGATTTTGCCAGTGGATAAGGCAAATGTGTTTATGCTTGATGTGCATAAAAACGTTTGGCGCAGAATGGCATATACCGATGGCGCAAAAGTGTTCATTAATGCAGATGAGGAAACGCCCGCCCCGATGATGCCCTCGACTGCTGGACAAGTCATAAAAACCCAACGCATGTTTTCTGCGAATGATTTAGCCAAGTCAGAATATAAATTTACATTTGATGAGGCAATCGGCTCATCCATTAGCTTACCACTCACAGTACGCGGCGTATCGCTTGGGGTTGTCGAAATTGGTAGCCTAAAATCAAATGCGTATACCAACACCGACTCTGCTATTTTTCAACAATTGGTCAGTCAAATGGCAATCGGTATCGAAAACGCCGAGACATATAGCCAAAGCCAACGATTGGCAAAAAGTAAAGCATTGGTCAATGATATTTCGAGCCAACTCCAAAAACAAACCGATATGGATCAGATTCTGAATGTCACCCTCAATGAATTGGGCAAGGCACTTGGTGCAAAACGCGCCAGAATTCGCCTGATGACAGGTGATGAGAATTAGAGGATGCACAGTTTATGTTGATACGTTTACTCAAATTAGAACGATATTCAGATGTCTTAAAAAGACAACAAGCATCGCTGGTTGCCTTCACCATCATTGCTTTAGCTGCTGGCTATACTATTTATGCCGTATTTTTACCGTCAACGATGTATGCACCGCGTACCTTGTTAGAATATTTTATTCAAACCAATAGCATTTTCAATTTTATTATCATGGCGCTGTTTTATGTGCTAGGGGGATTGGTTTTATATCTCATTAGCCGTGGTAATTTAGAACCTGCTTCGTGGTTGGCGCTTGGTGTTTGGTGTTTATTGAGCGTTGCCAACACGTATGATTCGGGCTTATTTAATGGGTTTAATGCGTCTGTTTTGCTTCTAACTGTCCTCATGGGTGGTTTGCTGGTTGGGCGTAACGGGCTTTGGGTTGCGCTTGGTATCACAATTTTGGGCATCACACTGGGGATTTTATATCGTCCCAATTTAACCGATGATATGCTCCCCGATTATATTGTCAACGCAGAGATGCTGGCGAAAAGTAGCTTTATAGATTGGATTGCACTGTCTTTAGTCGCTTTGGTATTGATGGTGATTGTATGGGCATTTATGCGTTATGCCGATATATCACGGTCACTCGGCGCAAATGAGGCGATTCAGACACGGGCAAAGGTTGGCGATATGGTGACAGACATCACCCAACGGGTTGCTCAACGGATTACCGTACAAGAATTATTAGATTACACCATCAACCGAGTCCTTAAAGATTTTTCTAAAATTTATCATGCCCAAATTTTTTTGACAGACGAAACAATCTCAGAAGCAAAACTGAGCGCCAGCACAGGTGAAGTGGGCAAAAAATTGATAGAACGCGCACATGGTTTGAAAATTGGTAGCGTGAGTGTTATTGGTCAAGTGACGTATCTTGGAAAATATATCATCGCTAAATCGGGGTCTAAAGATAGTGTGCATCAGAAGAATGAATTGCTCCCAGAAACCCAAGTAGAAGCGGCATTTCCGTTGCGGATTGGGAATCGGGTGATTGGTGCTTTAGATTTGCAAAGCAAAGACCGCGATGGATTTGATAGAGTAGACCTCTCACAATCGTTTCAAACCTTAGCCGATAGCATTGGGTTGGCGATTGATAATATTCGCCAATTTGAACGCGCCGAACAACGGGTGCAAGAAAATCAACGGTTGGTAGAGGAAGCGCGTGAAGCGCTTCGCCAAGTCGAGCGCCTCAATGAACGCCTAACTGGACGTATTTGGTCAGATTATATCAGTGGGGCAGGCAAAGAAATTGGGTATGTGGTTGATTTTGAGACCAATCAGACCCTTACTAAGACCGAGATTACCAATAGCATCGCAGAAGCCATTGAATCGCAACAATTGGTGCAAATGAATCGAGATGGGCTGAATGTGATTAGCATCCCGTTGCGGGTGCGGGGCAAAATTGTTGGCGCGATGGAATTTGAATTGAACGAAGACAATGAATTTTCGTCGGACGATTTAGAACTCATTCAAGAAGTTGGAGAGCGTTTTGGCGTCGCAGTCGAAAATGTGCGCTTAGTAGATGAAAGTCAACGGACAGCCCAACGTGAGGCGTATGTCAACCAGATTGTAGGGCGCTTGCAAACAACGAATAATGTAGAAGATATGGTGACAGAGGCGGCGAAGGGGTTGCGTGAGGCGCTCAAAGCTCAAAAGATTGCCATTAAATTGGGAACGCCTCCGCGTTAGGAGTAAGTGACGGTTATGATAAACCAAAATAAAGTTTCACGACTAGTTGAATTGGATGCAATCCAAAAATCCCGTCTGCAATTTGCACAGGCGGTTTTGATTACAGTCTTTTTAGCCAATTTGGGTGGCATCGTTGCCCAATTTTTTGTTTTGGCGCAAGGTGTGCAAGCAACACCGTATGGCACAATTGCGACCATTATCTTTGCTGGTTTGTGTATCTTTTTATGGCGATTACTCCAACGCGGGATGGTGGAATTTGTCGCTAGTGCATTGGTCTTGGCATTAGCACTCTCGACCATCATCATTTCGACACAAGGGATAAATTTGTTGGTTGCGGTGTTGGCTATCATCTCTGCGTCTATCCTCATCAACAATTGGATATATGCAGTTGCTATTGGCATCATCCTCAGCACCTATGTTTATCGCATTTTGCTTGTAGTAGCGGAATTTGGTTTTGAAACTCGCCCAGAAGGGATTACATTAGTTGGCTATTTGGCGACATTAACCATATTATCCATTGCTACCCGCTTTTTGATTGGGACAGCACAAAATACCGCCAACGAAGCCCAACGCGCTTCGACATTGCTCCGCACCACTGCCGAAATTTCTCAAATTACATCAAAATTACTTGACCTAAATCAATTATTTCCGCGTGCTGTTGAATTAATCCGTGACCGCTTTGCTTATTATCATGTCCAAATTTTTTTGGTAGACGATAATCGTGATTATGCCAATTTGGTGGCGAGTACCGGTGAAGTGGGGCAAATGTTATTAGAGCGCAAACATCGGCTTGCGGTTGGGTCTACAAGTGTCATTGGGCGTGTGACCCAGTTAGGGGATGCGGTGATTGCCACTGATACCGATTCGCAAAATGCGATTCATGCGCGGAACGAATTATTGCCCAACACACGGTCAGAATTGGCGGTTGCCATTACAGATGGTGAACGTATTATTGGCGCATTAGATGTGCAAAGTACCAGACCAAATGCGTTTGCCCCGATTGATATTCAAACGCTTGAAGTGGTTGCGAATCAACTGGGAACAGCTATTCGGAATGCTCGCTTATTTGAGACACAAGCCGCTAATGTGCAAGAAAATAAACGTCTCTTTTTTGAATCAGAAGCGAACCTGCGCGAGATTCAACGCTTAAACCGCCAACTCACCCGTAAAGTTTGGGGAGATTATTTGTTGGGGAAGGGCAATTTATCGGGCATTATTGTAGATGCAAATGAGACCAAGACAGATGCTGTATGGACACAACGCATGATAGAAGCCAGCCAACGCCGTAGACCGAGTGTAGGTAAAAATCCAGAAGCAAACTCATCTACAATTGCTGTGCCAATTGTGTTGCGTGGTGAGGTGATTGGTGCAATCGAAGTGCTGGCATCAGATGAAATGCGCCAAGATGATTCGATAGAAGTTGTTCAAGCAGTCGCCCAACGTTTGGCGCTCAGTTTAGATAATGCCCGCTTATTTGAAGAAACACAACTCAACGTGCAACAGCAACAAGCCATCAATGATATTGTGGGGCAATTCCAATCGGCTGTGAATGTGGATGAATTATTACAAATGACCCTCACACAAATTGGAGAATTACTCGATATCAAAGCAGGTTCAATTCGTTTGGGTAGTGGTGTCCTAAAGACCGGTTTATCAGACCAACTCAATGGCAATGGGAAGGTGGAATAATGCAAAAATCTCGTCAATTGCCCTTCGGTTTGGGCTTACGTTATAACTACCAAGATTATTTTGAGCGCCAACGCGCAATTAGCTTGCTCTATCTCATGTTGATTATTGGCATCAGCGCAATCGGGTTGTTGCTCATTAACCTTGCAAATGCGATTTTGAATCAATCAATATCCCCACTACGTGATTTTAACCCTATCGCCATTTTTATTGGTGCATTATTTATCACCTACCTTATCCAAAAAGGACAATTGATTTGGGCATCACGCCTAATCGTAATTATCTCATTTGGCTTTCTTATTATCGCACAAAGCACATCATCTGTCCTAACATGGGCTACAGTAAATTCGTTAGTTTTGGTTAGTGCTGGGTTACTACTTGGTCGCACATCACTCCTGCTGACGAGTGCCGCCATCATCTTGAACTTATTGCGTGTTGCTGTTGGCACTACCACCTCTTTAGGCGATGCTATCATCAATGGTTATGCTACAACCTTTATCTTGATGATTGTGATGACCCTGTTCTTTGCTCTATTTAGTGGTGCATTGCAATTGGCTATTCGCAGAGAGATAGAAGGCAATGAGCAAATGTCGGCAGTTGGTCATTTTTTGCGTCATATCTCGCGCAAAGACGAAGACGACACTTATGTCTCTATCATTAATTTTATTCGCAAAGATTTGCGTTACAATTTTTCGCAAATCTTTTTGGTTGATGATGATAGCGGGTTGCTCACCAGCCGTATTCGTACTGGCTTAGGCAGTGGGGTAGATGTTATTAAGACAGATGTCCGTGTGAGCGATTCAAGCGCATTAACCCAAGCCCTACGCACCAAAATACCTATTTTTGTGACCACTCAAGACTCTGAATTTCGGCGTGACCACTTTTTGCCCTCAACCAAATTTGGTATCGCTTTACCGATTTTGGTACGAGATGAAGTTGTAGCAATTTTGGATGCCCAAGACACAATAGGCAGATTTAGCCGAATGAGGATGCGGGCGCTTGAATTGTTATCCGAAGGGTTAAGTGTCATTTTAGAAGATGTGGCTACTGTAAATGCCTTGCGCCTTGTTTTGAATGACCAAAGTTCTACGCTTGATAATCTTCGTCGTCAATTACGCGAATATAAGCAATATGAAAAACAAATTGTTGGCGGTGTTTGGGATGAATATTTACAAGGACGTGGGTATGAGGCGATTGGATTTGATTTTAACAAAACAGAGACAGGCTTACCCAATCTGAGCGCCTCATTCGATTTGCCAGATGACCTTGCCAAAACACTCGAAAATCGTGAAGTTCATGTCGAGTTGAGTGGCGATGGAAATCGTGTGTATGTCCCCATTATCTTGCGTGGGGAAGTATTGGGCGCATTGCGCTTTATTTTGCCGACAGATGCACCGCCGACAGAACGACAATTAGATTTGATTCAAAATGTCGTAGACCGTTTGGCACTTGCACTAGAAAATAAACGGTTGTTTGAACAAAGCCGTAGCCAAGCCTTGCGTGAACGGAAAGCGAATGATATTGCCAGAGAGTTAATCGGCGCGACAGAAGTCCACGATGTTTTGTCTTTGGCGGCGCAGATGTTTACCAATGCACTAGGTGCGATTCATACTCATATCCAATTACAACCAGATGGGATGAAATTACAACCCACGCTCACTGGTGAAATACGGACTATTTCGTCAGATACCACTATGGGGGATACTCCCGATGCGTAATCTTTTACAACGAATCTCCTTTCAATTGCCACTTTGGAGCAGGTTGTCAATTTTTATTTTTATCGCTATGGCTATCCCTGCATTTATTGCGTTCATCCTAATTGAGCGCGAAATTCGTGTGACCGACCTCGATAACTTGCGTTCTTATATCGCCTTTCAAGGGTTAGAACGTCGGGATGATGTCAACGCATTTTTCACATCTACGACCATTGCAATGAACGATTTTGTTGAGGATGAGACGACCCGAAATTATCTGATTCGCCTGATGGGATTTAATAGCAGTACCGAAAGTGTATTAGATGGGTTGATTGAGGCGATAGATTCTCGCCTGACGGAAACAGGTTTGTTCACACAAATTGAATTGATGAATATGCAAGGTATTGTGTTGTTGAGCAACACCAATTTTGTGCGTGGGCAACGTGTACCAGTTGTGCCTATTGGGACAGATAAATCGGGAGAATTGGCTTATCAAACTGCTCAAAATGCCAGCATTATCAACCGCACCTCATCGTTAATCGCATCTGGTACAGTAGATGACCCCAGAATTCAAACGGTCTATGTCATTCGCAATGTCGAAGGTCCACTGGGTTATATTGTGGGAACAATCAACCTTCAAACTGGGCTATTGCCCCGTATGTTTAGTGAATCTGGTTTTATTGATGCCTTTAGTTATTTGGCGACAAGCGAAGGGGCACTTATCACCCAAGATGAGTATCGCCAACGCGCCAACGCATCTATCGAAGTTAGCCCAGTATTAGATGCGTTGGTACAAGATTCTGGTACACAAGTCTACCAGATAGGGGGAACACAATATGTCGGGCATTATACCCCCATCGAAAACACACCATTTGCGCTTATCACCGAAACGCCTTTGCAGGTCTCGTTTGCGCGTAATCTGCAACAAATCATTCAACAATTCCCAATTTTTATTTTTGGCTTATTTCTCTTGTGGGTCTTTCTGACATCCGTCATCACATTCTCTATTTTGCGCCCTGTCCAAGAACTGACCCAAGTGGTTCAATCGGTCTCTGACGGCAATTATGATATGCCAATTTCGACCATACACCGAAGTGATGAACTAGGCACATTAGCGCGTACTATCGCTAATACTCGTGACCAAGTTCAGTCGCTTTTAGGCGATTTACAGGCGCGGATTTTGGTGCGGGTGCGTGATTTGCAAGCCACTCAAGAGGTGAGCCGATTTGCCGCCACCCAACGCGACCCACAAGTGTTGATGGACAAAGTTGTAGATTTGATTGTTCACTCGTTTGCCAACATTTATCATGCCCAAATTTTTTTGACAGACGAAGAAAAACATTTCGCCATTTTACGCGCCAGCACAGGTGAGGCTGGTCGTAACTTGCTGGCTCGTGGACATCGGTTGCAAGT
>CALDGT010000102.1 GCA_937942935.1 uncultured Chloroflexota bacterium
CCGCCCGTATGGTTGAGATAATTTAGAGCTTCTTCGGCTTGTTCTTTGTTATCACATACCACGACACCCTTACCTGCCGCTAATCCATCTGCCTTGACCACTACAGGGTGTTGACAGGTTTGCAAATAGGCACGCGCAGATGCTTCATCAGAAAATTCGGCATAGGCGGCAGTAGGGATATTCTTTTTGACCATCAACCCCTTCGCAAAGGCTTTAGATGATTCAATTTGTGCCGATGCTTGAATGGGACCAAATACACGCAACCCAATTTTTTTAAGCTCATCTGCTAAACCCAATGATAACGGCACTTCGGGACCAATAACCACAAGGTCAAAGCGGTGTTCGTCCGCAAATTTGACCAATGCAGTGATATCTTCTGGGGATATATCCACATTTTGTCCAATTTGCGCTGTTCCCGCATTACCAGATGCAATCAAAATCTCGTCAACTTGTGGTGATTGGCGTAATGCCCATGTCAGGGCGTGTTCACGCCCTCCATTGCCAACAATCAAAATTTTTGCGCTCATTTATTTCATCCGCCCCCATGCGCCCAAAATCGCCACACGCCCTTCTTCTTCTTCAAATAACCATGTGGGGATAACGACAGGATATTGCCCAGAAAAACAGGCATTACAATGCCCCGCCCCGCGTTCTTTCGCCCCTTCCATCACCGCCTTAGAGAGTCCTTCAATACTCAAATAAGCCAAACTATCTGCCCCGATTTGGTGGCAAATTTCTTCGGTGGTGTGATTATGTGCAATCAATTGTTTATAGGTCGCCATATCAATCCCCATAAAACAGGGGTGACGGACAGGTGGTGATGATACACGCACATGCACCTCTTTTGCACCACCATCACGCAATAATTTCACCAACGGTCCCGATGTATTCCCACGCACAATCGAATCATCCACCAAAACAACCCGTTTACCCTCTAAATTTTGGGTCAATGGATTATATTTGAGATGTACACTATTTTTACGGAGTTGGTCATCGGGTTGGATGAATGTCCGCCCAATATACCGATTTTTGGTCAAGCCTTCGGTATATGGCAAGCCCGATTGTAAGGCATAGCCAATCGCCGCAGGTGTGGCAGAATCGGGAACACCCACCACAATATCGGCATCCACAGGCGATTCGATAGCCAATTGCCTACCAAGTCGTTGGCGCACATTATGGACAAATTGCCCCTCCATCTGACTATCGGGACGCGCAAAATACACATACTCAAAAATGCACAATGAACGACGTGGCGATTCTTTGCCAATAATCGAATGCACCCCATTATCATCAATCCGCACAATTTCGCCCGGTTCAATTTCGCGCACAAATTCCGCGCCAATAGTCGAAAGGGCGCATGATTCAGACGCTAATACATAGCCATCATCACCCAATTTTCCCAAACATAACGGACGCAATCCCAAACTATCACGCACCCCATAAATAGCATTGCGTGTCAAAATTGTGAGCGAATATGCCCCTTCTGCAAGTTGCATCATCGCTTTAATACGGTGTTGCCACAAATCTAAATAATCGCCATCAATATCCAAATAATCACCATCCAACCACGCATCAGGCGGGGCGGCGAGCATTTGTGTAATCACTTCGCTATCAGTGGTAGATGATAATCCAACCCCGCGCTTGAGGAGCATCTGGCGCAAATTCAGCGTATTGGTCAAATTGCCATTATGCGCCACGCCCAGCGGACCATCTATGCTTTCGATAAGATAGGGGGATGTATTGCGTAACCCAACCCCGCCCGTTGTCGAATACCGATTATGCCCAATCGCAATATGTCCCTCTAATGGCTTGAGGTGTGATTCATCAAAAACCTGTGAGACCAAGCCCATGCCTTTATGGATATAAGCGACTTGCCCATCACTAGTAGCAATCCCCGCGCCTTCTTGTCCACGATGTTGTAGCGCATATAATGCGAAAAAGGTGAGCCGTGCCACATCCCGACTACGAGCATAAATGCCAAAAATGCCACATTCTTCTTTCGGCTTATCATCATCATACGGCATGATTAAATCTGGTTGTTGCATGTGTTTTTTGTGCCTCTTTTAGATAGATTAAACGATGGAAATATGTTTGCAGGTATAATTTTTTATCCCTGCGACCCTCCGAGATAGGCTTTCATGTTTTTCTGGATACGTTCTGCAATCGACATCTCCCCCATCACAAAATCGCGTCCTGTCAATTGTTCATACGCTCGTATATACCGATGTGCCACCTGTGCGATGAAGTCACTCGGCATCACAGGCGGAACACCCTCGCCTTTATAACCCCGTTCTGCAAACCATAAGCGCAAATATTCTTTGTCGAAATGCTCTGGCTGGTTGGGATTTTGGTCATAACTCGCTTTTATCCAATACCGACTCGAATCGGGTGTATGGATTTCATCTATCAATACCAATTCGCCATCAATCGTGCCAAATTCATATTTGGTATCCACTAAAATCAGCCCCGCTTTTTCAGCGAGTTGTTGCCCACGCGCAAAAATAGCGAGCGCAACCTGCTCAATTTGTCCCCACAATTTTGGCGGGACAATTTGTTTTTGGATGATTTCATCGCGGGTAAGGCGTTCATCATGTCCACCATCCGCCGCTTTGGTAGTCGGTGTGATAACCGCATTCGGCAGGCGGTCATTTTTTTTCATCCCATCTGGCAAAGTGATTCCATATGGGGTGCGTTCTCCATTGGCATACATCGTCCACATGGAGGTGCTGGTGACACCTGTCAAATATCCGCGCACAACCACCTCAATCGGAATCGGTTGGGCTTCTCTGGCAACCGTCACATTCACATCTGGCGATGCAATCACATGATTGGCGACAATATCACGGGTTTGCTCAAACCACCACAAACTCAGTTGATTCAACACCTGTCCTTTATAGGGGATTAATCCCAAAACACGGTCAAATGCCGATACACGGTCAGTCGTGATGAGGATACGCTTATCCCCTATTGCATAACTATCACGCACTTTGCCACTGATTTTATCCCCTACGCCATCTAACATGATGCTATCCAGCGCGTGCGGGATGGCAGATAACAATTGGTCAATCGTCACCATTTAATTATCCCCTTTAACCAAATTATGGATATGTTGGGCTAATTTTTTGGCACGTTGCGGTGCTGTCCCAACATGCCCACTTGCATCCAATAAAGTCGGAATGTCATCTTGGGAGATAAATTGCAAAATCCGTTCATCTGCTATGAGCAAGTCTTTTAGCGGATTTTGTTCACCTTTGCGGATGGCATCCCACGCTTGTAAACTGCGCTCGCGGATGACCTCATGCAATTCTTGGCGATTGCCACCACGTTTGACAGCTTCCATCAATAATCGTTCAGTAGCGGCAAAAACACCATAAATTTCGACATTTTTACGGATACCATAGTCATCTATCCGTAAATTTTTGAGGATTTTATGCGCCCGTCCCAAAATTTCATCAGTTGCCAAAAAGCCTTCTGCCAAAACCACCCGCCGATTAGCGGAATCATCGAGTGTGCGTTCCAAAAGCGAATGTGCCGCATTATCCCAAGCAACACGGGGCAATGTCGCCACATATCGCGCCAAACTATCTATATTTTCGGCATTAATGGGGTTACGTTTGAATGGCATCGCCGATGACCCGACTTGTTTCGCGCCAAATGGTTCTGCCCATTCGCCAAACGGAGGGGATTGTAATAAGCGCACATCAAATGCAAACCGATACAATGTCATGGCAATACTAGCAAGGCTATTCATCACTACCCAATCTTGACGACGTGGGTAAGTTTGGTGAGCAATCAGGAATGACTGAATCCCCAACGATTGCATAATACTGGTTTCCATCTCATCAGATGATATGGGTGCATCATGCAATAATTCCGCATAAGAGGCGGCAGTCCCCACCGCCCCTTTGAACCCTTTGCCATATAAAGCACCATATGCCATCCTCAATTGCGCCAAATCTGCCAACAAATCTTGGGCATAATTAGCAAACCGATAGCCGATGGTGGTCGGCTCGGCGGGTTGCAAGTGCGTGAATGCCATGCACACATGGTCGGCATATTGTTCAATTTTATCGGCAAACAGCGTTAATAACTGTTCCGTTTGTGCGATGATAAGTCTGAGCGCATCTTTTAGGCGCATCGCATCGGCATTATCTTCAATATCCATGCTGGTCGCGCCAAGATGAATAATTCCGCCCGCATTGGGGCATTGTTCCGCAAAAACACGCAATTCTGCCATCAAATCGTGCTGAATTTCGGCTTCTATAGCATGTGCGCGGTCAATATCCACATCATCCTGATGAGCGCGGAGTTCATCTGCTTGTGCTTGTGTCACCAAACCCGCTTTGACTTGTGCTTGTGCCAACGCTACCCAAACCCGACGCCACAAACGACGTTTTTGGGCATCTGACCACAATTGGCGCATCGGTTTGCTCCCATAACGCCATGTGAAAGGGCTTAAAAATGTCTCATGCGAGAAAGATTCTGTCATGCGTATTTAATCCCATTCTCAAAAATGCGTAAACCCGTCATACCAATTTCATCCCGACCAAAACGCGGGTGTTGCCATGCAAAAATATGGTTTTCGGGGTGTGGCATCAATCCAAACACATTACCTTGCGCGTTGCACAGTCCTGCAATATCGTGCATTGCGCCATTGGGATTATAAGGATATGAGGCAGGATTTCCATCTTTATCTACATAAGTAAGCGTAGCAAGTCCTTCATCCCAAAGACGGGTTAAAACAGCCTCGTCGCGTGCCATCACCCGTCCCTCTCCATGTGCAATAGGCACATACATCAGGTCATTAATTCCTTGTGTAAACAAGCATTGACTATATGAATTAACTTTGAGGTAAACCCAACGACATTCAAATCGTCCTTGTTCGTTATAGGTTAGCGTGACATCGCGTGGGTTGCTCGCATACGGCAAAATTCCTGCCTTAACCAATGTCTGAAAGCCATTGCAAATCCCCAATACCGGGCGACCTTCTGCCACAAATTGGTTCAGGTCATCACGGAAACGCTGGCGTAAATCTAATGCCCAAAGTACACCTGCGCCCAAATCGTCCCCATACGAGAAGCCACCGGGGATAATCAGCATGTGATAATCCAGCATCTTTACATGACCCGCCATCACTTGGTTAATGTGAGCGATATATGGCTCACCCCCTGCCACCTCACACGCCAACATCGCATCTCTATCGCGGTTTGTACCATTGGCATGGAGCAATAACACTTTGGGTTTATGTGTTTTGGCAGAAGCACCCCGCGCAAAGGTATGCGCCGATTTTTTCGGTTGTGACATATCTTGTGACACAGAAATGGTTGGCACATCGCGCCAAGCACGCTCTAATGCCTCTACAGATACAACATGAGCAACATCATCTATCATGATGCGAAGGTCTGGTGCTTCTGTCACATTTCCCAATTCGCTCAAGGTGCAATCGGCAAAATGGTCTTCCACTTGTGAACGATATTCGGGCTTCACCTCTATGATAAAGCGTGTCAATGATTCGGCAAAAAGCATCCACGATTGAGCGATGGTAATCTTCGCGCCCAAACGCCCGCCGATACACATTTCTGCTAAAGCCACCGCCAAGCCACCTTCACTCAGGTCATGACATGATTCAATCCATCCATTTTGAATGGCAGTGTGTAATTTCCGCAAAATTTCGAGCGCATTCTGAGCCGGTTGTGGGGCTTTTCCGCCATGTTGACCATACAACAAAGCGTAATGACTGCCGCCAAATTCCTGCCATGTTTGACCAA
>CALDGT010000103.1 GCA_937942935.1 uncultured Chloroflexota bacterium
CCTCGTATGTCAGCCACAAAATAACCTTTAAGCCATCTTCACCCTGCGTCCGATGTCTGTACCCTGTTGTGCGGACGATGTTAGTAAATCACGCAAATTGCCTGTTTTATGCGGGGAAATTTCGATTTTATCCCCCAAAACAGGTAGAATGATAGGGTATGTGGTTCATCAGGAGAAACTATCCATGCCTCACCCCTACGACACAAACGCGCCCATCATCCCCGCCAAACAACTTGGCAACTTCACCATCGGCGATATTTTGCCCACGCATATCACCCAAGCACTTATCCCAGACGCGGAAAACGACAAAACTTATTCCAAATGGTATCGGGTGGCAGATGGCTCTATACGCCTTCTGGTGGATGGTCGCAATGGCAAAATCGGTCAGTTAGTCGCATTAGATGGTTACACGGGGGCGCTATTCGATGAAATTCGGGTGGGGATGCGCGTGGATGATGCGATGAAGCGCGTCCCCTCCTTATATTACAAACAAAACGCGCTATACTGTCGGGGGATAGATGGATTAATTCTGGAATTATCTGATGCAGACATCGCCATCACCGAAATCACAACCGCCACCATTAGCACCATCACCATTTTTCATCCACACACCTTCACCCCGCATTG
This sequence comes from uncultured Chloroflexota bacterium, assembly GCA_937942935.1. Taxonomy (GTDB): domain Bacteria; phylum Chloroflexota; class Anaerolineae; order Aggregatilineales; family Phototrophicaceae. Next base: position 628 of record CALDGT010000103.1, read on the forward strand.
GTTACAAGGCGATTGGCACACCTACCCCATCCCCGACCAACACCCCATCACCATCAGCGCCGAGGATTATTTAGAACGCGGAAATCGTGCCTTTGGCTCGTGGAAATTAGATGATGCTCTCGAAGCCTATACCCGCGCCATCGAACACGCCCCGCTTTCTGCCCAAGCCTATTATCTATTGGGGTGTGTTTTGCTGGAGAAAGATAATATTGGGGGTGCAACTGAAAATTTGCAGAGGAGCCTTGAATTAAACCCACACAATGCCCGTCCCTATTATCAATTGGGGATGATTGCCTATCAGATGAAAGATGCACAGACGGCTATCAGGCACTATTCAACCGCCATCAGCCTCCACCCCGATTTTATAATGGCTTATGTTGCGCGGGGGTATGTGTATCATGAGATGCGTCGTGATTACCCCCGCGCCATAGCCGATTTTGATGTGGCATTAAAACTCCATCCGCGCCATGCACAAGCCTATTATTATCGGGGCAATGCCTATGCACAGTTGGGCAATCATGAGCAAGCATTGGCAGATTATGATAACGCCCTCACTCATCAACCCACCCATATACTCGCCCAAAATGCGCGGGAACGGTTACTAAACCGATGATTATATGGCGATGATAACACACACACATAACCTCATTTCACCATGAAAATAACGGGTAACAGAAAATAAACTTTTGCCCACTTTACAAATTTCAGCACATCTTAAGATTCCTTCATAATCCCCCCAAAAAGAGGGCTTTTTTTGTCTTGGGTTTGTCAAGATTCCGAATTTTCTCTGAATTTTCTCATAAAACCACACCATTGAAGTGACTCTATGTTAGAATATGGTTGTAAATAAAGGCAAAAATCATAGTCATGCCCTTATTGTTTATTTTCGTAAGTAGGAGTAAGAGGGAAAATATGAAAATTTCCAGAAATACCAAATTACGGTTTTTGGGATTTTCAATCGTTTTGTTGGTTGCTATGGGGATTGTGGTCAATATCGCCACAGCCAACAGCCAATCAGCAGTACGGGAAGAAGTCTCATCGCAAATTGTACCAAGTGATGCACAGGCAGAAGAAACGCCCGATGCACCACAATTTAGCCAAACATCATGCGCCATGGCGATTGATGATTTAGGGGATAACAACCCGTTCACATATAGTTTTAGCGCCGTGAACACCAATAATATCGCCAGCTATAGCTGGGATTTTGGTGATGCCACATCCGCAGGCACACAAGTCGCGCCAAAAACATACGCGAGCGCGGGGTCTTATACCGTGACACTCACCTGTACCCCCAACGCGGGCTTTGGAGCGCCCATTGTGTTGACAGGCAGTGTATTTGTAAGCCAGCCCCCAACGGTTGGATTTAGCCTTTTGCCGGGGACAACTGTCACCAACAACGGTCCAATGATGTTTAGCACCAACAACACCACTGTACCCGGTACCTCTACTTATGAATGGTGCGTGACCACCGCCCCAATCCCACCCGGGACATTTAATGGGGTCAACTGCCCTGTTTTTTATGATACCACCACGAATATTAGCTTCTTGTTTGGGACTTATGCGACCACGCATTATGTTTACCTCAAGGCGACCAACGCGGGCGAATCTGGCATCGCGGGGTTGTCTTTTGTACTCAATGCCACCGCACCCAGCATGAATTTTACGGTTGCGCCCGCCAGTGGTCCAGCACCATTGACCTCTGCCGTCACCGAAATTGATAACGCAACAGGTCCCGTGACCAGCATCCAATATACCCTGAGCGGTCCTGTCAGTGGCACATACCCCAATGTGGGGGCGTTGAATGCCGCGTTGGTCAATTTGCCCGCAGGCTTATACACCGTCCGCTTAGATTATGCGGGTCCGGGCGGTAGCGGGTTTGTACAACGCTCAATTTTGTCGTTTGTATCCGCAGAAGAAGTCGAAGCCCGCTTTATTGTCGTCTTGGGCGATATGGTCGGACCAAACCGCCGTGTCTGCTTCATCAATACAAGCGGTGGTCCAGTGACCGCCAGCTATTGGGATTTTGATGGCAACGGTAGCCCCGATATTACCGATATTCCCGCCATCACAGGCGACACCCCCGAAAGTGGCGACCCCATGGGGACAGTATGTTATGTCTACCCCGCCGCCATGTTTGGGACAAATATCAATGTCAAGCTGATTGTGGTCGGAAGCGACCCGCTTTCGGTGAACAGCGAAGCGATTCAGGTGATTAACATCATCGCCAAGCCAGAAGCCAGCTTCACATGGAATGGGTCTAGCCCCGCCACCATCGAATGGGGGACTTATGCCAATTTCACCGATACCAGCACCGGTGTGATTGATGAATGGTCTTGGGAATTTGACTATAACAATGATGGCTCTATTGATGCCACCAGCACCGCCCAAAACCCCAACAACCGCCAATTACCAGTCGGTGTGAATCGGGTGATTTTGACTGTCCGCAACACCGTCACCGGTGAAATTGATACGGTTGAACATTTCATCACCGTCACCGTCAAACCCATCACCTGCAATGCCATTGGTGGCACATTCGTCATCAACCCCGATAACGATAATTCACAAAATTACACCATGAGCGTGAATGGGCTAAACGGCGTCAATTTTGGCACTCGTACCGCCACATTCGCATGGACAATTGATGGCGTGCCTGTCGGTGGCTCGACCTCACCACTCGGTCCGATTGATTGGAGCTTGTATGCGTATGGCACACACACCATCGGCGTGACTGTGACCACCGCAGACGGCGCGACATGCAGTCGTGAACAAACCGTAGATTACAACTGGGAACCCGTCGTCTGCCCCGATATGACCGTAACAGGTCCATTTGTCAGTGGCGGAGCGCCGTTCACCTTCTATCCCAACAACGACCCCGTGACCTTCACCATCCCCAATATGTCTGGGACGCTGAATGGGCGTGCGGTTTTGGGTTATGAATGGTATGTGAATGGTGTCTTGCAAGTCGGCGAGACCGCCAACACCTTTGTATATACCCTCCCTGCCCCACCCGCCGCCGTGACGGTGCGTTATGTGGTGCTGGTAGATAACGATGCCAGTGGCTTGCCATTTAACCCCGCCAATGACGCATCGTGTTTTGAAGACGAAGCCTTCACTGTGGCGGTGTATCCAACCGCAACCTGTAACTTCACAGGCAATAGCTACGGCACAATTTATGCCGATGGCGCAAGCCGTACCATCACTGTGAACGCAGGCGCATTGCAAAATCGGACTGTATCCGAAATTCGTTTGTATGGTTCTGTGGGTGGCGGTCCAGAGACCCTCATCGGCACACAAACCTTCCCACCTGCCGTTGGGACGAGCGCAACCTTCAACTGGACAAACCATACCACATGGAATCCATCCGCGCCCGATTGGACATTCCGCGCAGAAGTAGATGTGACCGATGGTGTGAATAACGCCACCGCCAATTGTAATGTTGGCGTGCCTGTCACCGATTACCCCACCCCAACCTGTACCATTACGGGCAACAATGGCAACTTGCCAAATACCAATACCAACCGTCTCCCAGAAATGTTAGGGACGACCAATGCTCAAGAACGTCAAATTTTCAATATGAGTTTGAACTTGAATGGGTTGGGCGGTATCACACTCGGCAACCGCACATGGACTTATCCTGTCAATGCCCCCGCGACCATTGTGAGCGGTGGTGGTCTGACCGATAGCACCGTCACGGTTGTTTGGAATGCGACCCAAGCCAGCCTCATTCCACCCACATCGGGCAACCCCGCCACCATTGATTTGAGCGTGGCATGGCTCTATCCCGATGGCACACCCGGTAGCATCAACTGTACCGACCGCAATGTCAATATTTTTGTGCCAAAATTGGTGTGTAACGACCCCACAGGCGACCTCACCCCACTGCCCGGTGATAACAACACCTACAACATCAACCTCACGGGTGGCTCTGGCACTGGTGGTCCATTGTATGGGCGTAATCATTACACCGTTTGGAACTTAGAAGTCTATACGGGTCCCGTTGGCGGTCCATACGATGTCAACAATAACAGTTTATGGGCACCAGTCGGTGGCAGTCCGTTCACCACATCTGGCACCCCCGCCACCCAAAGCCTGAGCTATAGCTTGTTCACTGGCGATGGACATTATCGGATTCGTTATTTTGCCGATGTCACCGACCAATTGGTAGACAATTGCACCAGCAATTGGGTCTTGTTGACTGCTGGCGCGAGTGGTGTCGGGTTCACCTGTGACCTGTTCTATAACACCCCAACCAATAACTTCACCGTCGCAGATGCCACAGGCAACCAAACCGTGACCGTGAATGTAGACAACGGCAACAATTTGCCACTCGTCTATGAATATTACATGGTCGGCGCAGGTGGCGCAGAAACCCTCATCTTCACCTCTGCCGCATCTACTGTGGATGGCGATTATGCCCAAGCGATTGCGCGTGCTTTGTTCGCCCCACTAGGCAATATCGGCAATTACAACATGCGCGTGCGTGTGACCGATAGCAGTAATACCGCCGTCCCCGTCTCGTGCGATTTGTTCAGCCCCGCCCGTTATATCGTTGGTGCGGTGGATGCAAATATGAACGTAGAAGCCTATCCGGGCGGGTTTAGCGGTTTCGCGGTGGGTCAATGCTTCAATATTGCCAACACCAGCGTGACCAATGCGGGCGCATTGCTCGGCTCGAATACCGCCAATATGGTCTATGAATGGTCACTCGGCGGTGGTGGCACCCCTGCCAATAACAACCAAGCGGGACAAACCGTTTTCACCACCTTTGACCCCTTCAATCCAGACCCCAATGAATTGTGCTTCTATGATAACGGCACATACACCATCACCTTGCGGGCGCGGAATATTGACGGTGGCGATTTGGTCTTCCGCCAAGAAAATACCCAAGTCAACAATGTTCGCGTTTGCGATTTGCAAGGCTTGAGCATTGATGCGCTCACCAATTTCAATGCGGGTAGCAAAACCTTCAACACCAGTTTCTTTGGTGAATTGACAGGCAACTATACCTTCACCATCACCAACACCGATACCAGCACGATTGTGTATGGTCCAACAGCACAAGCAGGCGGAAGCCTAACCCGCAACTTGCCCGCAGGCAATTATCGCCTCGATGTGAGTCGTGGTGGATGTTTGGGGACTGCCAGCGCCAGCTATAACTTCACGCTCATCGGCGCGGGTGGTATCGCCGCCAGCTATCGCTTCTTGAATAACATCAATAGCGGTAATGCAGGCACAACCATCTGCTTCATTGATACCAGCACGACCAACGGTGGGTCTTTGAATAGCTGGGAATGGGACTTTGAACCCTTCATCCCCGATGGCGTGTTTGAAGTGACCGCCCCCGGTAATCCAAACCCATGCTTCCAATTCAATACACCGGGTATCTATCGCCCACGCTTGCGCGTTGGCAATACATCGGGTCAATTTGCGACAGCACAAAACCCAGTGCGGATTTATAGCGCCTTAGAAGGTCAAATGAGCTTCACCTCTACCCCACAAGGTGGTGGCGCGTGGTGCTTTACCCCCAATATGACCAATGCCCCTGCGGGTACAATTGTGAATTATTGGGAATTTGATGCCAATCAAACCCCATCCCCAACCCAAACCCCTGCGGTTGGCGCAAATGGCGGTGGCGTGATTTGCCATACCTATGGCTCATCTGGGACCTATTATGTCA